>CBDUZM010000229.1:0-5606 GCA_965371685.1 uncultured Spirochaetaceae bacterium
CTGTTTCAGGTGGGCGATGAGAAAACATCCACTCAATTTCTCGGCAACAGCCTGCTGCAGGGCGCCACGACAAATCAGCCTTTAACCTGGCAGGTGATCGAGGAAAACCCGGAGCTGTGGGAAGGATGGCTAAAACGGGAATTAGGTGAGTCTCCCGGCCTTAAAGTAAAGGAAGCTATGTGGCGCCTTTTCATCAGGGTGGCCACGCAGGGTGCTGAGATGCTCGATCCGATTTTCAAAGCCACCGGCTGCAGGCGGGGGCAGATATGCTGCCAGGTTGATCCACGCGATATGACCAACCTGGAGGCAATGCTGGAACAAGCCCGCAGGATCCATACTGCTCGTCCCAATATCATGGTGAAGATGCCGGGAACCAAAGAAGGTATCGAAGGGGTACGTATTTTGACCCGGGAGGGGATCCCCACTAATGTTACCATGGGGTACACCATATCCCAGCTGATCGCCGTTGGCGAGGCAGCTAAGGCAGGCCTGGCTGAGGCAAAAACGCATGGCACTGATCTCTCTTACTGGCGCTCCTGTGCCGTGATGATGCTGGGGCGCTATGAGGATGCACCGCCGCTGAAGGCCCAGGCATCTGAGCTGGGCATCGACTTAAGTCAGGCGGATCTACGCTGGGCCGGGATTGCCATCTTTCACAAGGCCCACAAACTGTTCCATGAGCGAAAATATCCCAGTAAATTGATGGCCGCCTCGATGCGCCTCGGGCCGACTATTGACGGGAGACAACATATCTGGCATATGGAGAAGCTGGCCGGCGCCAATGCTGTATTGACTGTGTTTCCCAATATTTTCGAAGCCTTCCTGTCTGCGTACAGGGATACGCCCATCGAACCGCAGATCGAAAAACCTGTCCCGGATAAAGTGCTAAAGCAGCTGTTACGTATTCCCTATTTTTCGGAGGCCTACAATGAGAATGGTATTGCTCCGGAGGATTTCGTCAATCATCCGGCGCTCCAGGCAACGGCTGCCGGGTTTTCCGAGGCAATGGAGAAAGTTGAGCAGTTTGCAGCGCGTATCTTAAAGCAATAAGCGTAAACCCTGTACGGGTTTCATTAGCTAAAAAGGGGCCTATGGGAAGATTGAGTTTCGGAGTTTTATCGATTGATCCTCAGACTAATCCGGCAGTGCTGGATACAGCAACCTGGGATAGGGAAGGCGCTCTGGAAACCATTCGCAGGGCCGGCACGAAATACTGGATCGCAGCCCGGGGGGCCGCACAGAAAGGCAAGCTGCTGCCGTCTGAAACCGGGATCTCTCTTGCGAAAGGTTCTCTTTGCGAATATCGAGGTTCTTTTTACCTTCTGGCATCTTTAACAGATGGGCAGCAGGTATTCGTCAGTATAGGGGCTGGAAGCGGTGAGTCTCCCCTTGGAAAGCCCATAGGAGCTTTCCCTCTGGGAGAGGAAAGTTCGGTCCTTGTCTATCCCGCCGATGCGAAGCTGATCGATCTTTTCTGCCGGTCCATCCTGCCTTCAAAAGGGCCTATAGCGCTGGGGGCAACACCCCGCCTGGGAATCGGTGTGCGCATGTCCACAACGGTTTGGCCGGGGATATGGCCGGCCATGAGCGGCTTTGCAGCCAATGCAATACAAAACTCTGTGCGGGAGCTCAGCTTGCTGGAAGATGTGCTTGCCGGGAGGGCGGCCCACACCAACTACCTGTTCAGCTTCGGATCCATCGAGGAAGGACACACAGGGAGCACCTTTGAAGGGCTTTGGACAGCCGGTGTGCTGGACGCGCTCAAGAGCGATACTCGACCGGTGTACGGGGCGGATGCCGACCATATCCAGATCAAACGGGGGCCAGAAGGACTGGAGCGGGCCAGGCGTGTAATCGAAGCGGCCCGATACTACACCTTTTTTACTCTGGATGTTTCGGACATCCTGAATTATGGGGCTTTGAACGACCGGGACATTGCCGGAGAATACCTGGATCACATGTTGAATGCTGAAGAGCGGAAGACAGTACTGGGCTATCATGGTAATAAGCGGCGCCTGGGAATGGCGGACTATCAGCCGGGAGAAAAGGAGATAGGCAGCCTGGTGGGAAAGCACTGGCGGGCTTTGCATGCCCTGGAAACACTTCATGAGCACATTCAACGGGTAAAGGGGGATATTCCCTTTGACCTGGAGCTGAGCATCGATGAGAATCCCCCCGAGTTTAAAACCTGTGATTCAATCACCCGGGAGACAGAGCTGATCTTCCTTATTCTGGAAGCTCAGAGGCGGCATATTCCCCTCACTCATGTAGCGCCGAACTTCGGAGTGGAAAAAGGTGTGGATTACCGCTGTCCGGACGGACTTAAAGGTCTGGAACTGCGGGTCAAGTCCCTGCACCAAATCGCCGAGGATCAGGGCCTTATGCTTGATTGCCACTCCGGAGACGATCTGTCCCGAGACACGCGCCGGGTTTTCGGACGTGCTGCCGGTGGTAAAATCCATTTCAAGATCTCCCCGATGCTGCAGATGCTGTTCGCCGAGACTCTTCACAAGTTGGCGCCGAAGGCATTCATCAGATGGTGGGAGGCGACCAAAGCTTATGTGGAGAGAAAGGCCGAGGCAGGATCCGAATTCGCAGCCCGGTGTCTGAGAGAAGTTGGGACTGATGCAAAACCGTCACCCCACGACAATTTATTTCACTACTACCACTTCGCCCCGGTGGGATTGCGTGATGCTTCAGGTCAGTACATGCACCGGGAGCTCTTCTACACCCTCTCTTCGGAGTTCTACGTTGAATATCAGCGCAGGGTTGAGGCATTACTCATAGAGGTAGCCGAGGACGTGCTTGAAAGTAAATAGGGAGGTTAGGGCAATGGAAAAGAGATTCAGCGGAAAAGCGAACACATTCTGACGGACCGGGGAAAATCTGTCTCATTCCACTTGACTTAACTAAAACAATCTATCATGTCAAGATCAGTTTTCGGTGTTGGCACGGTAGCAACTGCCCAAGCCTGGAAGTTAATTCGACGGATTCTAAATCTTTTAGAAATCAGCGGAGTCGAACTTTTCGGTCAAAGGTTTCAGGTGGCATGTGTCGTTGCTGGATATCAGACTCATCTTTCCGTCTTGAATGTTTATAACGCTTAAGGATGTCGTATCCACCACGATATTCCAGAAACCCGCGTTACCAATCCCCAAAACAGCACATAATATCACCTTTATGGTAACGCGGTGGGATACAAGCAGAATTTGCTCGTTTACAGGACCGGCGCCGCACTTTTGAAGAAACGGCGCCACCCGTGATCTGACGTCGACAAGACCCTCTCCGTTTGGGAAGATCACGGTTTCAGGTGCTTCCTTCCACATTCTATACTGTTCGGGAAATTTGCGTTCGGCGTCGACATCAGGAACACGGCTCCAGTCACCATAGTCGATATCGACAAGCGCCGGTTCTTCGAGAACTTCGGTACCCATTTGCTCCGCGGCGACCGTGGCGGCGGTTTCTTTCGCCCGACAAAGGGGACTTGTGTATATCTTGGAAAAGCTTATCCCTTTGAGGAGTGCCCCCGTGCGCGTCGCCTGGATTCGTCCGTTTTCGTTCAGTGGAAGATTCCACTGTCCGCGGAAGATCTTTTTTTTATTTCCTTCCGTTTCGCCGTGCCGTAAAATAAATATTCGCGGCATTTCTTCCTCCTCATTCTTAGTGTCTGACTGAAAACCCGCTATTTATCTGTGCAGCAATTATTTACGGTTGCATAAGGCAGAGGAAGTTTAATATAATTTCTTCACTTACGCTATTCCTTTGTTGCATTGCCATTTCACCGACATTTTCGGCTTTTGTAACCTTACTACAATCAAGCTCTTGAGACCGATATCGAATAATAAAGCTTTAAACTTATTTCAGAACAGTGTACGGTTTTCAGATGTATTTTAAAACAGAAATTTTCTACCAAACACAATAGCCGCCATCGATAACTAGATCACTACCGGTCATATAATCGGAAGCTTCGGAGGCCAAATACACCACAGCTCCCTGTAAGTCTGTAACTTCTGCCATTCTCCCCAGAGGAATTAGCGGCAGCCACTTCTCTTTCATGCTTTTACCTAGAGGAGTGGATAGCAAGTTTTCCACCAACTTAGTGCGTGTATATCCCGGACTGATGCTGTTCACCCGTATTCCCTGTGATGCCCATTCCGCCGCCAGGCTGCGAGTCATATGTAGAACCCCGGCCTTAGAGGTATTGTAAGCCACCTGATGCTGGGGCGTGTTAACGATATGGGCAGACATAGAGGCGGTGTTGATGATCTTGCCATAATTAGTTTGGAACATCTGTCGTGCTTCAGCCTGAGCACAGAAAAAGACTGCGTCAAGATTTAGCTTTAGTACTGTGTGCCAGTCGTCGCGGCTAACGACTTCGGCATCAATCCAATTAGCAACACCTGCATTGTTGACGCCTATGGTCAGCTTCCCCCAGTGATTTACTACGATGTCCACCATCTTCTTAACCTGGGCGTCATCGGTAACGTCAGCGGTAACCGCCAGAGAGTCGATACCCTTCTGCGAGAGTTCATGGGCCACCGCCTCGGCTGATTCCTTCACAAGGTCTACCACAGCCACTAATGCTCCAGCCTCACCCAGGGCACGACAAAAGCCTCGGCCAATCCCCTGACCACCTCCAGTGACCAGGGCTACTCGGCCATCCAGACGAAATCGTTCCAGAATCAATTTGTCTTCGATACACTTGTTTTCCATAGATTTAACCTTTTCGTATAAATACTGCGATAACCGTTCCAGGCGAAGGTGATCCTGGATGTAACAGGATCTTTAGACTTCCTTCTGCAATCATATAATTTGAAGAAATTCCTGAATTTCTCGTTGTTTAGCTCAAATTTCCTCTATTTTCACAAATCTACATCCGGTAGTCAACTTCAAGCATGGGATAATGCTTTCGATTGAGTATCCACAATTTAAAGGTATTCTTCCAACATTTTTATATCAATTAATTTACCTTTAACCATCGAGTCGTCAGCAGCAAAAGCGATCTGATGGCCGTGGATTGAATCCATAATATCAGTTGTAGAAGATGATGGACGCCGGCCCCGGATGACACTTAAGAAATCCTTTACAAGACGCATATCACCCCCTCCGTGCATGTCAGCAGATACATCAAGGTTTATTTTCGTTTCGATATATTCATGCCCTTTTCGTGCATCGGGATGACGAATGACAAAAGAACCATCTTCCATTGTTCCCTCTATCTCGCCTGTTGTGCCGATTATATGTATATTCCGACACGGTTTTGAGACGCCTCCGACCATATCATGTGTGGCAACTGATCCGTCTTCGAATTCAACTATCACAGACTGGTGATCGACCACGTCATTATCACAATGCCAGACACACCGGCCAAAAGGATTATCCGTTCGCAGAGATTCAAGCTTCTGTTCCAGTGTAGGATTTGGAATTGACTCAAGACAGCTCCACACATACGGGCCCCACAAGTTCTGCTCAATATAATTTTTTTTAGCCGAATATGGACAGATATGCTCGATTTTGCAATCTGCAAGGCAGCGAGTCCCGGAACCTTCCGGTGCATTCTCCGGTCTAAAATACATCAAGCTCCCAAAGCTCGCTACGCGTTTTGG
>CBDUZM010000230.1:0-5576 GCA_965371685.1 uncultured Spirochaetaceae bacterium
GGGAAGGTATCCGGAAGATTATTTCCTTAAGCCTCCGGCTGCCCGTCTTAAAACATGGCATCTGGTAGGCGGGATGGACAAGTTGACGTCCGATGAGCTCGACGGTTCCGAACCGGAAGACGGATACCCTGTGCTCCTCAAGGACTGGATCGTCCGTGACGGTCTTTCCTGCCTCAAGATAAAACTGCGCGGCAACGATGCTGCCTGGGATTATGAGCGTCTCGTTAAGGTAGGACTGATCGGACTGGAAAACAGTGTCCTCTGGCTGACCTGCGATTTCAACTGTACTGTGACTGATCCTGAATATGTGAATGAAATTCTCGACAGGTTTCTCGTGGAATATCCACGGCTGTACGGGATGATACTCTATGTAGAGCAGCCTTTCCCCTACGAGCTGGAGGAGAACAGAATAGATGTTCACAGCATCTCCGCCAGAAAACCGCTTTTCATGGATGAGAGCGCGCATGATTGGCGGAAGGTTATGCTTGGCCGGGAGCTGGGGTGGACAGGGGTGGCTTTGAAAACCTGTAAAACCCAGACCGGCGCTCTTCTTCCACTCTGCTGGGCAAAGGCTCACGGTATGACACTGATGGTGCAGGATCTTACCAACCCCATGATAGCACAGATCCCCCACCTTCTTCTGGCTTCCCATGCGGGAACCATAATGGGGGTGGAGACAAACGCCATGCAGTTCTATCCCGATGCTTCGGCGCCGGAAGCTCGGGTTCATCCGGGCATCTATAAGAGAAGAGAGGGAGAGGTGGATCTTTCCTCTCTTGGAGGGGACGGTTTCGGTTATCGTATCGAATCAATCAAAAGAGACCTGCCCGAACCGGAAGCTTAGAGGAAGAGAGAGTCAGTTTTCCGGTTTGAAGTAGAACTGATCGGCAAAAGACATTACGAGAAGGTTGTCCAGGGGCATTCCCGCAATGCTGTCCGGCTCGGGGATGTTTCCGATTGTGTTCCTCACGAGCCAGGGTTTGGGCATCATTCCCACCGTCCCGATACTCCAGAGCGCTTTAGAGTTCATGTCAAATACGATCTCCGCCAGCTCTCTGTATTCTTTCGATCCAGGAGTGCTCTTCAGCCAGTCGTCCCGAGCCTTTAGAAATTGTATAAAGAACTCAGGCGGTCTCTCCCCTTCCAAATTGCTGTCATCCGGCGTCTTTCGATTACGCCAGTCTTTGGGGAGCGGCTTACCGAAGTGCTCGATTGCCGCTTTCTGTTTCGTCTGATTCCAGCGCCACCAGGGGCGTGTAGCCCAGCTGTCCCAGAGATACTCCAATCGAAACAAGGTCCTCTCGTCCCCGTCCTGAGCTGTGCCCGCCATAACCATGAAGTTTTGCGCCTTCGCCCTTTCGCTCAAGTCCTCGGAGTCATTCAGGTATATGTTTGTATTTATTCCTATGGATTGCCAGTACTCCCTTATCAGTTCCATAACAGGAGTGAGGGAAGGCCGGCTGTAGTCTACCTTAAGGAGGAAGGGGAACCCGTCGGGGGTTTTTCGATTCCCTTTATCCGGTTCTTTTACACCCATCTCGTCCAGGAGCCGTTCCGCTTCTTCAGGATCAAAACGGGCAAAGCTCTCCGCCCATTCTTTTTTATAGAAGGTGGAGGAGGGGAGCACGGAGAGCTGCCTTGGAACGGCCAGTCCATTATAGAAAAGCCTGTTGATCTCTTCCCGATCTATTGCCAGCGAGAGAGCCCGGCGGAAACGAAGGTCCTGCAGTATCCCTCCATAGACTTCGTCCGAGTGAAACTGATTGACTTCCAGGGTGAAGTCAGCGGCCGTGCTGTCGGGCCATAGTATAAGGCGGAAGTCTCCGGTTTCTTCAAGCTTCCTGTATCGTTCGAGATCCTCTATACCGGTGTCGGTGTAAGCCATATCCGATTTACCGTTGAGGATACCTTCCAGGTATATATTCTTGTTCTCGACTCTAACTGCTATCCTGTCTATATAGGGCAGCTGGTTTCCCTCTTCATCCACAGCCCAGTAGTAGGGATTCCGCTCGTAGAGGTTGGACCAATCTTCGGAAGCTTTCAATATCCAGGGTCTCAGAGTTGGAACCTCGAGATCGGATTGAGGATCCCACCAGTAATGAGACCAGAGCGCATCTTCCCACCTGGCATAACCCTCCGATGCGCCGATCTTTTGGGCATCGGGGTTGTACTTTTTATGCCATTTTTTCAGATAATGGCTCGGTGCATAGCCGCTGACCCGGCCTCCGCCCCAGCCGGCCAGGTCCATGGGCAAACTCGCCTGCCCTCCGGGAACCTTGAGCTGGATGGTGTAGTCATCGATCAGCTTCACCTTCAGAACACTGCTTGCCCCGTTCCATGTCCGCACCGTTTCGCTGAAATGCATGTCCTCGAACATGAAACGGATATCCTCTGCCGTAAACGGTTTGCCATCCGACCATTTCACACCCTCTCTCAGGTGGATTGTCAGGACATCCTTTTCTTCAGAAAAGGAGTAGCCTTCCGCCAGGTTGGGTTCTGTGGAAATCCCGTCTTCGGCAACCCTGAAAAGGTTGGCGCCTTCGAGACCTCCCTGCATGTCGTTGTAAGGACCACGGCCGGATGCGAGTACCTCCATCGTGCCGCCGTATGTTCCTATGTCGGCGACAGTCTTCTTCACCAAAGGTTGCTGAGGAAGCCGATCCTCCACTAAAGGCAGCTTCCCTGCTTTCACGAGAGCGGTAAGCATCGGCGCTTCCCGGTAATTTCGTTCTATAATTTCGACAGCGTCTTTCCGCCCGGCGCCGCATGCAGTGAGAAGAAGAGTCGATAAGATGAAAAAAAAGTAAATTGCACTCGGTCTATGGTGAGCTCCGGACATGACAACCTCCCGATTTACTGTACAACTGCAAAACTTGACAAAATTACCAGAGCGCGTATAGCATGTCAAGGAATGTCTTATCATTGACTTTCTAATAAACGATATCTATTATGGCCTACCGGCTGACTGAAGGAGGAAGCACGAAGTGAAAACAATCGAAGATGTATATATCGAAAAGCATCCGAAATCTCAAGAATTTTATGAAGAATCGGTACGCACCTTCCCCGGCGGTGTCACCCACGACACCCGGTATGTGCTGCCCTTTCCGATCTATATGTCCCGGGGCGAAGGGCCGCGGAAGTGGGATGTGGACGGCCATGAGTATATCGGTTATATCATGGGCCATGGTTCCCTTATCCTGGGACACTTACATCCAGAGATCGTCAAGGCTGTTAAAGATCAAATGGGGATAGGGACTCATTTAGGCGCCAATACGGAGCAGGAGCTTCGCTGGGCCAGAGCGGTTATGAAGCTCGTACCCTCGGTAGAGAGGATAAGGTTTCACAGCTCCGGCACCGAGGCGACCCTGATGGCCCTCAGGCTGGCCCGGGGTTTTACGGGAAGGAACAGGATTCTGAAATTTAAAGACCACTTCCATGGCTGGCATGACTATGTTGTATGGAAGGAAGGTGAGCGCTCCAGCGCCGGCATACCGGAAACGACTACCCAATCCACGATCACTCTTCCGGCGGGCGATATTGCCGTGGTTGAGGAAAAGCTTAAAAAGGACAGAGATATCGCCGCCGTCATCCTCGAGCCGACGGGCGCCAGTATGGGCCGCTACCCTGTAATGCCCGGCTTTCTCACGCAGCTTAGAGAGGTTACCGAGAAATATGGGGTTCTTCTTATTTTTGATGAGGTGGTGACCGGGTTCCGCTTTTCTCCCGGCGGAGTTCAGGAGAGATTCGGTATAAAACCGGATCTGACCGCCTTTGCCAAGATCCTTGGAGGCGGGCTGCCCGGCGGCGCCGTGGGAGGCAGGGCGGATATCATGGGGCTGATATCTTTCACGGACAGCACCGGCAGGGAATTGAAAAAGCGGATATCCCATCCCGGCACCTACAACGCCAATCCACTGAGTGCTGCCGCAGGAGCGCGCTGCCTCGAGCTGATTTCCTCGGAACCTGTCAACGAAAAGGCCGATGCGGCAGGCGCTCGGTTGAAAGCCGGCATCAATCAGGTCTTTAAAAAGAGTGGAACAGACGGTTTCGCCTACGGTTTTTCATCAATAATTCGAATAGCCTTCGGGCTGCGCTGCGATGGGGATACCGATTTCTGCACTCTCGCTCATGATCGGATAAAGAAGGGTTTCTCAGCCCCCCAATCCCAGGCATTCAAGCAAGGCATGGTCAATGCCGGCGTAGATACCATGTCAGGCAACCTTTTCATTCTTTCGGCGACCCACGGCGACAGGGAGGTGGACGAGACCATAGCCGCTTTCGAAAAGGTTTTGGAGCAGATGAAGAGAGAGGGGTTTGTTTAAAATATGAATAGCCGAACATTTGGGAGATTGAAAGGCTTTGTATGTCTGTTGACAAATGACTTTAATGTGGATAGAGTTTTATCCTGGAAGATAGGCGGACTGGAAACGAATCCGCCTCCATGTGGCAGGTGGTCATCAACTGCTGAAACCTCCCGAACGGGGTTTTAAGGGGGAAAGGTTTGAGTGATAAAGTAATCAGCGTTAACAACTTGAAGACATACTTCTACCTTGAAGAAGGCATACTGAAAGCGGTGGACGGAGTAACCTTCGATGTAAAAACGGGGGAGACCCTGGGAATTATCGGGGAGAGCGGATGCGGCAAAAGTGTCACTGCCCAGTCAATACTTCGTATCGTCCCTCCTCCGGGGAAAACTATCAGTGGGAGCGTTTACCTGCACAGGAACGGCGATGCCCCGGAAGATCTTGTAAGCTATAAAGTCAACAGCGATCAAATACGGGCTGTCCGGGGAAAAGAGATATCCATGATTTTCCAGGAGCCGATGACCAGTCTCTCGCCTGTACATACCATCGGCAACCAGATTATTGAAGCTATCCTGCTTCATAAGACAGACAACAAAAAGGAAGCCAGGGAGCTGGCAATAAAAATGATAGATAAAGTAGGTATTCCTGATCCCGGGCAAAGGATTGACAGCTACCCACACCAACTGTCCGGCGGCCTGCGGCAGCGTGCCATGATAGCCATGGCTCTTTCCTGCAATCCTTCCATGCTCATTGCCGACGAGCCGACTACTGCTCTGGATGTTACCATCCAGGCCCAAATTCTGGAATTGATGAAGGGGCTTCAGCGGCAGTATAATATGGCCATACTCTATATAACCCACAACCTTGGAGTTATTGCCGAGATCGCCAACGATGTGGCGGTTATGTACCTGGGCAGAGTTGTGGAATTTTCAAGATGTGATAAAATATTTCATAAACCCATGCACCCGTACACGGAAAACCTGATGAAGTCGATTCCCAAAGTGGGAAAGAAGGCGCGAACAAGGCTTGAAGCCATCAAAGGCACGGTACCCATACCTCTGAATCTGCCCAGGGAATGCGGATTCTATCCCAGGTGCCAGAAAGCCATGGAGGGTGTTTGCAACAAGGGTGTTCCTGCTCTGAAAGAGGTCGAAGAGGGGCATTTCGTGCGGTGCTATCTATACCATAAAGAGAACGAGGAAGAATAAATGGCAAATAATGCGGATGCGAAGGTGCTTCTCGATGTCAAGAATCTCAAGAAATACTTTCCTA
>CBDUZM010000231.1:0-5570 GCA_965371685.1 uncultured Spirochaetaceae bacterium
AGAAGCGGGATAATTATCCATATAAGTTGATGCGCCACGGTAATCTGAAAGAACAATGTAGCCACTATCCATCCCAGGATCGTTAAATAGACGACAGATAACACGCCAAGGCCCCTGCCGATTTCCCGTATAATCGCTCCAAAGGCCGCAATACAGGGAAAATAGATTAGAATGAAAAGCAGATAGGCGTACGCCTGTGGGCCTCCGAAGGAAAAATACTTACGCATGGTAGCAAATACATGCTCATCCATTTCCAGTTCCTCTGCCACCGTTTCCTCGTCGCTGCTGATTATTCCCGCTCCAACAGGATCCGAGAGCGAACCGAATATCCCCGAAAATCCTTCGGGTATGGATCTGAAAGATTCGCCTATGCCAACCCAGAAATGGAATTCTTCCTCTTCTTCGGTCCCTTTCTCTGCAGCATCCATTTGACTGTACAGGCTGTTGAGCGTACCGACAACCGCTTCCTTGGCGAAAAGCCCGGTAAACACTGCAACTGAAGCAGGCCAGTTGTCCTTCTCTATGCCCATGGGTGTAAAAACCGGAGTGATAGCCATCCCGACTCTGGCGAGGACGGAATTTTCAGAATCTTCGTTTCCAAAGGTCCCGTCAATACCCAGGGAATTAAAAAAACTCAGTAAGGCAACTATAATGATGATGTACTTACCCGCTCTGAACATAAACATCTTCAGCCTGTTCCAGGTATGAATCATGATGTGTTTGAATCTCGGAGCATGGTAAGGCGGCAGCTCCATGATAAATTGAGAGATCTCGCCTTTAAAGAGGGTTCCCTTTAACAGCAGTCCTGTGAGGATTGCCAGGATAATGCCGACAAGGTATATGGAGAACACAATGTTTCCAGCTGCTGCAGGAAAAAATGCGGCGGCAAATAAGGCATATACAGGAAGTCGGGCGCCGCAGGACATAAAAGGCGCCATAAACACAGTCATATACCTGTCCTTTTTATTTTCCAGTGTGCGGGTTGCCATAACGGCTGGAATAGTGCAGCCAAAACCGACCAGCATGGGAATGAACGACTTGCCGGGAAGCCCGATCCAGCGCATGAAACGGTCCATGACAAAAGCAGCCCTTGCCATGTAGCCGGAATCTTCCAGCAAAGACAGCATCAGGAACATGGTAAAGATGATCGGAATAAATGTGGAAACTGTCTGAATTCCAGCACCAATTCCTCCGGCAATAATCGTGATGAGCCAGTTCGGAGTATTGATAGAGGAGAGCAGGGCGCCTAAGCCGTCTACAAAGATGGCGCCAAAAAAGATATCAAAGAAGTCTATAAAAGCGCCTCCCACATTTATAGTGACCCAGAATACGAGGTAAATAACTGCAAGGAAAATAGGTATTCCGAGGAAGCGATTCATGACAACCTTATCCACTTTGTCTGTTATTGATTCTCTGCTTCTCTTTTTTTTCACGACTTTCTGGAATATTCCGTGGATAGATCCATACTTATAATCAGCAAGAACGACATCGGCGGATTCTTTCAATGTTTTTTCAATGTCCTTGAGCGACTGTTCTATCTCATCCTGCTCAATATACTGTTGATTAACGACCTGTTCGGTAATCCATTCATCTCCTTCGAGTAGTTTAATTGCTATCCATCGTTCATCTGTGCCAATTTTTCGGGAAAGCTCGGTAAGCTTCGGAGACCATTTCGAAACAACCTCTTCTACTTCGTTGGGATATTCAATATGAATCTTGGAAATTTTTCTTATAGCGAGGGTATCGGAAATGATCTTTTTTACCCCTTCAATATCCTTTCCATTTATGGCGCTGATTCCTACAACAGGAAGGCCGAGAGTTTTAGAAAGAAGATCGATATCTATCTCGAGACTTTCCTTTTCCGCCAGATCCATCATATTCAATACAACCAGAACAGGGACTTTCATCTCAATAAGATGAGTGGTAAGGAAGAGGTTTCTTTCAAGATTGGTCGCATCTACGATGTTGATGACCAGATCCGGTTCTCCGCTCAAGATGTAATCCCTGGCGATCTTTTCATCCTCGGAAAATGCTGAGAGTGAATAGATTCCCGGCAGATCAATAAAATTTATCATCTCTCCGTTATATTTTGCAGAGCCTTCCTTTTTCTCTACAGTTACCCCCGGCCAGTTTCCGATCCGCTGTTTCCCTCCGGTTAATCCGTTAAACAGCGTTGTTTTACCGCAATTCGGATTTCCGGCTACGGCAATCGTTACCTTTTTTGTTTCAAGTGCTGTACTCATTATTTCCTCCTTTATCCTATGCTTGAAATTTCTTTAGAAATTTGCAGGACACCTGCTTCTGCTTTCCGTAAAGAGAGGTTAAAACCTTTAACCTCAATTTTCACCGGATCTCCCAGGGGCGCCAGTTTCAAGAGTTTGATTACCGTTCCTTTGGTAAGACCCATGGCGAGAAGCCTGCTTCTATACCTTGGGTCTGTTGAGTCGTAACCAACGATCTCTGCGCTTTCCCCGATTCTCAGGTCTTTAATCTTGGCAGCCATTGTAAACCTCCTATAAGAATAAGATTCAAGATATTAAATAAAAGTATGGAACACCATACTTAATTAGCCCCGCCAAACTATCAAGTGAAAAAAATTTAAACGACTATTATCTTTTGTGCCATTCCCCTGCCTAACATTATCCGGCTTCCCATGACTCTTACGACTAGAGGCCCTCTTTGGTTATTGCTTATTATTTCTATATACATTCCGGGAATAAGACCCATTGCCGACAACCTGGCCTGTAATCCGCGGCCTCCATATATTTCTTTTATCTTTAGCCGATGGCCATTCTTTGCCATGGAAAGCGGCATACCGTAACCTCTCTATAGAAAACCCGATATTAGTTAAGTAAAATTAAATTAGGCATACCAAACATTCTATCATCTTTGAAAAGAATGTCAATACTTTTCTTGATTTTTTTCTCACCCTTCATGAATAATTTCGTATCAATCCTACTTTACTCATGAGTAAAATTGGATTATACTGATTTTAGTCATGCCGTCTATTACCCCGAGATATTTACAGGAGGTAGTTAAAACTGACCTGACCGAAAAGATGGTTTTCGTCGGCGGCCCGCGTCAGGTCGGAAAAACAACTTTTGCCCTAAGCTTCCTCGATAATGCGGATGAAACACATCCTGCCTATATCAACTGGGATAACATACAAATACGAGCCTCTTTACTCAGAGGAGAGCTGCCTGCAAAACAGAGTTTGATTATTCTGGATGAAATCCACAAGTTTGCTCGTTGGAGGAATCTTGTAAAGGGTTTCTATGACAGCCATAAGTCCAGTGTCTCCTTTCTTATCACCGGATCAGCACGATTAGACTACTACTCCAGGGGGGGTGACTCTCTTCAGGGTAGATATCACTATCACCGATTGCATCCATTTTCACCTGCAGAGCTATCTTCTACTCCGAATAAAAACGATATCAAGCTGCTGCTTAAATTCGGCGGCTTCCCGGAACCATTTTTGAAAGGCGATGAGAGATTCTGGCGACGGTGGCAGCGGGAACATCTATCCCGCGTTATCTATGAAGACATCCGGGATCTTGAAAATGTTCGGGAGATAAGCCTGATTGAGCTTCTTTTAGATGAGCTTCCAAATCGAGTTGGTTCACCCCTGTCGATAAAAAACCTTAGAGAGCTTTTGCAGGTTGCTCATGACACCGCGGAACGGTGGATTTCCATACTGGAGAGGATGTACGTTTGTTTCAGGATCTCACCTTTCGGGGCGCCAAGAATCCGGGCGGTTAAAAAGGAGCAAAAGCTCTATATGTATGATTGGTCTCAAGTTCGTACATCAGGTGAGCGATTTGAAAATTTTATCGCATGCCAACTGCTAAAGTACTGCCATTATATGGAAGACACAGAAGGTTACAATATGGAGCTGGCATTCCTGAGAGATACGGATAATCGTGAAATCGATTTTGTCGTTTTGAAAGATCGAATGCCTCTATTTGCCGTGGAATGTAAAACAGGTGAGAGACAGGTCAATAAGGCTGCGTATTATTTCCGGGAAAGGACGGAGATTCCGTGTTTTTACCAGACACATCTTGGTGAGAAGGACTTCGGAAACGCAGAAGCAACTGTAAGAGTACTTCCTTTCCATAAATTTTGCATGGAGCTTGGTCTGCCTTAAAGTATACTAACACGGATCCCCTTGATGCCCGGGATGATCCTCGGAAAGTGTGTGCTCATGGAAATGACCCCGGGCGTGCATCTGATTGTGTATTTTCCTGTGAGCCGATTCCAAAACCAGCCGCATACGTTTGTATGTGTTTGTCTCAGCACGAGTCCCCACAGTATCGAGATAGGCCATGGCGCCCTCGATCTGCTCGAGTATTGTCAGAGCGTCCGCCGCGGAGTAGAAGGGAGAGCCTTCCAGCTCAAACATTACAGGCGACGAGTGGGAAGCGATGATTTCAGGCTTGTCAGCATAATGTCCGCGAATCAGGAGAGCCAGCCAGGAGCTCTTATCCAGTCCAACAGACCAGCTGCCCGCAGCCCTGTACGGCTTGACTGAAAGGGATTCGCGGATTTCTCCGTTTACGATCAGTTCTACACGGGACATGGGCACCGTAACGCTGGCCGCCTCCCATTCCACATCTACCGTTCCTCCCTTCGATGACATTAAGATGCGGCTTCCCATGGGATTGCCATCCACGTGAAACTCCAGGAGAGGACCATAGGTTACGAAAGTCTCCCCTCTCTCCACCGCATTCATCCAGGCCGGATAATCGAAAGCCTTCGACGATTCGATGCGGGCATAAGTGCGGACTGTTCCTACAGCCGTACCGGCGCTCATCTTGTCCGTTCCCCCGACAGCTGCTACGAGATACCCGCAGCTCAAGTAGCGGTACCAGTCGGCGAGAGAGTAGGGGTTGATCCCACTGTACAGATCTCCCCAGGATGTCATCTCGATTCCGTCGATATCCCCGCTGACTATAGAGGCGGCATTCTCCGCCCTGGGATTGGGGAAGTGAGGGAGAATGACAAGACCTCCCTGCCTGTGGCACTGACGCGCCCATTCTGTCAGCAGGATCTCTATCGGGTCTCCCATGGCTGACTCGTTCGGACCTCCGGTGGTCATGGGAGCGATAATGGATCCCTCATAGCCGAGAAGGGATATATGTCCCATTACATGCTGCCGGTTTTCCGTTCCCACTCTGACCAGGTATTCGCCGTCTCCTCCCGTTTCCCGGGAACCCCATGTGGTCCTGCCGTCGAAGTCACCCACATTAGTCATTAACTCACCCCACTGGCTCGCCAGTAGATTGACTACGTTGACTCCTTCCCCGGCACCTTCCAGGAGCGCAGATGTGGGAGAGAGGAAATGGACGTGGGTATCCGCCGTTACCCATCCCTTCTCTCTCCAGGGCAGGATCTTTTCCACCTCTATCTCTACAGTTTCTGTGTCGCTTCCGATTTCAATAATTCGGCGTACAGGCTTAATTTCATATCCCTTGGATACCTCGATAAACACCTTCCCCAGGGGAAGATTGACCCGGGTCTCTCCGGGGATATATGTGCAGTAATGTTTTCCCGCGTGGACGAAATCCACGCTG
>CBDUZM010000232.1:0-5568 GCA_965371685.1 uncultured Spirochaetaceae bacterium
GACGAATGATCTGCCCTATAATATTTGTAAGTTAGCGGTTTTAATGCCAAAGTAATCAGTACGGCGGCGTGTATGCGTATCTTCTTCTCATTTCTTATCCTCTTTTTTCTGGTTCTGATCCCGGTTACAGGTACGCCTAACGAAGACCTCTTACAGGCGGCCCGGGAAGGAAATGCAGAAACAGTAAAAACTCTGTTAAAAGCCGGGGCCGATGTGAATGCAGGTAATAGGGACGGAGAGACGGCCTTGATGCTGGCAGCAAGAGTTTCCAACAAATTGTCCGGGCTGGAGCAACTTGGATCATTCCTCTCAAGAGATCACCCGGAAGTCATACGTCTGCTGTTGCAAGCTGGAGCGGATGTGAAGGCGAGCAACAAGTATAAATGGACAGCGTTGATGTATGCGGCGGGAGATTATGATGAAAAAATCGAGCTGTTACTATTAGAAGCCGGGGCCGATGTGAATGCCAGGGACCAATTCGGTGTGACCACTCTGGGGCATATGGCGGAACAGGTAGACAACGCTGCGGGAGTGCAGACCTTGTTGGATGCAGGCGCTGATGTGAATGCAAGGGATACCCATGGAGTGACGGCCATAGTGTGGGCAGCTAAAGAAGGACACGAAAACACCGTACGTGCACTAATTCAGTCAAATGCTGATGTAAACGTTGAGAATGATTATGGGGTGACAGCTCTGATGTGGGCGGCTCGTGGAGGTCGCGAAGCGATCGCACGGCTGCTTATCGAGGCCGGCGCCGATGTGAATGCCGAAGATCGGTACGGTTCGACAGCCTTAATTGCTGCATCCCGACATAACCGCCCGGGTGTCGTTCAGCTGCTGGTGCAGACCGGGGCCGATGTGAATGCACAGGATAAGTATGGGTCGACTGCCCTGCTGTGGGCTGTAAAAGAATCGCAGGTCGAAGTCGTGGCGGAATTGTTGAAAGCGGGCGCCGATGTGAAACTGAAGAATCCCGACGGTTGGACAGCCTTGAAGCTGGCAAAAGAGTTGGGGTATACCGACATCCTCGACTTGCTCCGCAATGCCGGCGCCGAAGATTAAAGGAGCTGGAATTGCTCACTGAGCGATCTGTTTGATTGCCGTGTGTAAATAGAGGTGGATGCGATGCGCTTGTTTTTATCGACTCTCATCTTAATTTTCCTCTTCTCCATACAGGCCGCTGGTTCTCCCGGCGAAGATCTTCTGAAGGCGGCACAGGAAGGATCCGCTGAAGCCGCGCAGAATCTACTCCAGGCAGGGGCCGATGTGAATGCTCAGGATGACGAACACGGTTTATCTGCCCTTATGTGGGCGGCGTTGAACGGCCATATAGAAGTCGCAAAAATCCTCTTGAACGCGGGCGCCGATGTGAATGCAGCCGGAAAAAAGTACACCCTGACTGCATTAATGTGGGCGGCGGCGAGAGGGCACGTCAAGGTCGTACAGGCTCTATTGAATGCGGGCGCCAGGGTGAATACCCGGTCGGGGGATAATTCAACAGCACTAATCCTGGCCGCGTATGAAGGTCACATCGAAGCTGTGCGGATTCTGCTGGAAGCCGGTGCTGACGTGCATGCGCAGAGCGATGACGGCTGGACAGCCCCGTTGTTTGCAAAGGAAATGGGACATGTCGACATTTCCTATATACTCAACAACACAGCAATCATGCTTCCTGAGCCTCTTTTATTCGGCGGCAACGTCGTTATAAAAGATTCAAAATGGAAAGCAGGCGCGGAAAGTATAATAGTAAGAGCGGTGAATATTGATTTTTCCCGGGTAGAAGTCGACTACACTGTCTCTGAGCGTGAGAGTGAGTACTTTAAAGAAAATAAATTTAAGGAAGATCGGATTCGTCGATTGAAAGAATACCAGACCTATCAGAAGCTGTTGTGGAATGTTTTCGCGAACAAACCGCATGAGAGTCTATTCGATCCGATTACTACCGAAAATTGGTATGCAAAGTGGTCCTATTATCGGGAAAAATTGATTGAGAAAGCAGAGCAAGCCGGTTTCTCCAGTAAACTCCTGAAGAAATGTATCGAAAAAATCGAACCCGGTCCAAACGATAAAACGGCACTTCTGCCCATCAGTGCATACTATGCCAAAAATGGCGAAGATAATGTATGGATAATAATCTGCAAATGGGAATACGCTAATAATTATAAAAAGGATGATGGTACGACAGAGTTTTTTTTACTCGGTCACATACGGGGGTGGGCGATGATCGAGAAAGATCAGACGGAATTAGCATTTTTTACCTGCGGCAATTACCCTTTCTATTGTGAGTAGCCGAAACATTTGCCGCACAATCGTGCCTGCCCACCTCAGATTATAACTCTGCCTATCACCCAATAGACGAAATCCTGCTATAATCAGAGCTGTATGGAGAATATATATTTTACGATCGATCATATGGATCCCCTTGGGCAGGGTGTTTCTAAAGAAGGTCAAATTTCCTTTATTGAAAAAACACTTCCCGGAGAAAAGGGAACTGCTGAGATTTACAGAGAAGCAAAGGGCGTCAGGTTTGGAAGACTCTGTGGTCCTGACAGGCTTGATGTAAGCTCACCCGACAGGGTTGAACCGGAGTGCCCCCTCTACTATCAGTGCAGGGGCTGTCAGTATCTTCATACAGATTACAGCAATGAAATTAGATATAAAACCCAACAACTGAATCGGATATTCGCCCCTTTACTTCCCCGGTCGGTCAAAATAGAGGTTCATCGGGCAGAAAAGAGATTCGGATACAGAAACAGAGTTCAAATACACTATGACTTACGATCTGAAGAATTGGGCTTTATAAGCAGCTATTCGGACCATCTTATTGATGCATCAAGGTGTCTTCTTCCTTCAGAACCGGTAAAGGATATGTTGAAAGAGCTATATGCCGATGCAAAATGGAAAGAGTATACAGGCAAAACGGGTAAAAACCGGGGGTATTTTGAACTCTATATCAAACCCGGCACAAAGACCCCCCTGCTCAGTGTAAACAAACCTTATGCGGAAGGCGGATTTACCCAGGTAAACGACAGCATGGGTACAGTATTATCAGACCTTGTTACAGGACTGTACGGGAAATACCTGGACAGCAGCATTAAGCCGATTATTCTGGATATCTTCGGGGGAAACGGAAACCTTTCAAAGGGCTGTAAAAACGCCCGAATTAAGGTGTATGACCGGTACACTCAGAAAGAAATCAGAACAATGGTATTTAAAGAGAATCAGCAGTTTATAAACATTGATTTGTATAAAAACAACCCATTAAATCAGCTGAAGGACTCTCTTGGAGGAACAGAATCCTCCAAACCGGATCTGATAATATTTGATCCACCAAGAGCAGGTGTGAAATTTATAGAGAGTTATATAAAACATTTCGATACACCCTATATTTTTTATGTCAGCTGCGATCCGGCCACCCTGAAGCGGGATACAATAAAGATCACAGATAAATATAATATTCCGGAGATGCATCTGATTGATCTTTTCCCCGGAACAAGGCATTTTGAAACACTGATAGTATTCAGGAAAGAGTAATGTTAAAAAATGAATACGGATTTTCAGCAAAAATATACGACCCCTTATTATTTCTCGCATTGAACCCGATAAGGAAGGCCATATTGAAGGAACTGATTGATTCCAAAGAGAGTAGGATACTGGATCTCTGCTGTGGTACTGGAAATCAGCTTAAGATACTTTCGAAGAACGGTTTTAAAAACCTTCACTGCCTCGACCTTTCCGGGCCAATGCTGGAGGTAGCCGGGAAAGGGGACCATTTAATATGGCTCCACCAGGAGGATGCAACCAGAACAGGTTTCAAGGATAAAGAGTTCGATATCGTGATCCTCAGCTTTGCACTGCATGAAAAGGATCGTCAAACCCAACTGGGCATCATCCGGGAAATACATCGAGTCCTTAAAGATGATGGTTTACTGCTTGTAGTAGATTTTATCTTCGACGAACGAACGAAATGGCCGGGTAGGATCGGAGCAACAGTGATCGAGAGGATGGCCGGAGGGGAGCATTATTTGAGTTTTAAAAGATACAAGAAAAATGGCGGATTGTCGGCAATGATAGATGAGAAGATGTTCAGGTATGTGAAAAGTCTCCGCAAAACATTCAACGTCGTGACGATTTCGATGTATAATAAGGTCGAAACTTCCTGATCGTTTTCCTGGTTGTTTTCACCGGACCAAGTATAATAGTTACTGAGAAATGAATGTAGGAATCTTCAATGACACATACAAGCCCACTATAGACGGAACAGTAACCGCAGTGGAGATGCTCTATCAGGAGCTTCGGCGACTCAACCATAATCCGATTGTCATCGCACCTGCATATCCGGCATACCAGGATAAAGCCGAGCAGCAAGTAATCCGCATCCGTTCGATTAAAGTCCCGGCTAATCCGGACTATCGAATTGCCTTACCATTTTCTATATTTGACTACTACCGCATCAAAAACTTTCGTTTGGATGTGGTCCATACACAGACTCCTTTGCCTATGCCCATCGCCACCTTTGCTTTTCTTCTTGCCAAACGTTTCAAGGCGCCGTTTTTCTACACTTTCCACACACTTTATTCGAAGTATGTTGAGTACATAACTGGAGGAAAAATCATCACACCTCAAAGGGCGGAAAGGTTTATTCGGATTACATGTAATCTTTCTGACGGGGTCGTCGCACCTTCACCGGAGATGAAAGACATGCTCCTTTCCTACGGAGTGAGAACAAGGATCAAAGTGATTCCGACCGGGATAAACGCAAAAATTTTTTTATCTGATGATGGATCAGAGGTGTTTATACAACATCGCTTGAAGAGGGATATAAAAGTCCTGTTGTTTGCCGGAAGACTCTGCGTACAGAAGAATCTCCTTTTTCTATTGCGAGCCTTTAAGCGTATAGCTGCCCATTACCCGGCTATTCATCTCTTTTTAGCAGGAGATGGTATTCAAAGGAAAGAGCTGGAGCAATTTGTACTCGATCAGCACATCGAGCATCAGGTAACCTTTTTGGGTTTTCTCAACAGAATCGAACTTATTAAATACTATCGGGCTGCAAGCGTATTCGTCATCTCTTCTCTGACTGAGACACAAGGATTGGTCATCCTTGAAGCTATGCTGAATGATACACCAGTCGTTGCAGTGAATGCAATGGGAATTCCCAGTACAGTCACTCATGGTGTCGATGGATTTCTTACAGAAAAATCTGATCGCGAATTCGCCTTTAAAGTGCTTGAACTGTTGAGGAATGATACACTTCGAGAGAAAATGGCGTCTAATGCCAGAAAGAATGCGATGGGAAAAAGCGCTGAAAAAATGGCTGCTGAAATTGTCAACCTGTATGAAGATATCAAGAGTAGTCGAAAAAGGAAAAGTTCTGCGTGATGCGTGGTTCCCTATGTGTCAGGCTATTGCCGGCTGCTTTTCGTCAAACTACAGATTTAAAATTGTTAGCAAATTTGGAACTTTTCTCCTATATAAACGACTATCTTTACAATGCATCTTACAGATTACATTATAATATCATATCCGAAAATCTTGTTTTTTTTAACAAGATTTTCGGATATGATA
>CBDUZM010000233.1:0-5549 GCA_965371685.1 uncultured Spirochaetaceae bacterium
GAGAAAACACCAGGGTTTTGTCACCCGGGTTGAGGTATGTTATGGCGACAAGCCAGAAAGCCTGGGTTGAGCCGTTGGTTACCAGAAGGAAATCCCGATCAATCCCATATGTCCCGGCTATGACTGTTTTTAAGTTTTCCGCCTGCGGATCGGGATAGCGTGTCAGCTCTGCGCCGCACACTGCCCGGATAACTTCGGGAGCGGGAGGGAAAGGATTGACACAGACGCTGAAATCCAAAAAATTCTCATTCCCGGCGCCGCCATGGACGGACGGTTTGATTCCACGTATCGGCTGTCTAGGGGAGCACTGCATAAATTCCTCCCAGCACCAATCCTGCTGTTATCAGTAGAAAGACAAAGACTACAATTCCCATTGCCCAGCCAACAATCTTCCGGCATGATTTGATCGACTCGATTGAGGGATCGGGATTACCCTCGCCGATAAGATAGCAGCTCTCTTTTTCCAGTTTAATGCCAAGGGGACCGGCCATGGCTGTCATTGTCCACCCGGCGTTTCGGCTCTGGGTCCTGCAATGTTCTCTCCTCATCATGGATAAGGCTTTACGCCAATCACTGCCGGCGAATGCAGCACCACCGACAATACAAAAACCGCTGAACCGGGCGGGCAGCCAGTTTAACAGTGTATCCAACGCGGCAGCGAACTTCCCACCCCATTCATGTTCCGAATCCCGATAAGCGATCATTGAGTCGCAGGTGTTGACGAACCGGTATACCCAGGCGCCGGGTATACCGAACAGGAGGAAGTAAAAAAAAGGGGAGGTCAGGCTGTCGGTGATGTTCTCCGCAAGAGATTCCACAACAGCGCCGGCAACCATTTCTTCTGATAAGTTTTTCGTATTCCGGCTTACCAGGTGATACCCTACCAGTTTCTGCGCTCCCTGAAGGTCTCCTCTCTCCAGGCTTCGGTAAACATCCATACTGGCGCGGAAGAGCCCCCTGATGCTGAAGGATATCTTGAGGAGAGGAATGGCGGCAACCCATAACAGGGGAATAGGCAGCGTGAAAAGAACGATCCAGGGAAGGCCGAATAGAGCCATACCCGAAACGACTAACATCATGCCAAAGGACAGCTCCCACAGATGCCTCGAACCCGCTTCAGGATGTGAAGCCGCGCCGTGCTTCCGGAAAGACGGTTTGTGCTTCCAGAACACGGCGATGTATCTTCCCATGAGGGCAACGGGATGGAACCTGTTAGGCGGATCGCCGAAGAGGATGTCCAGTAGGATTGCCAGCAGGATGACAGGGGGCAGTAAAATCACGCCGGGTGACCAGGTGGGAAAAACCAGGCTGAAAATCATATCCCTACCATCTTATCTATCTGCGCCATGTCCATGTTGTTCTCCACATGATCTGCCAGCCGTTCGAATTCCTTCTCCCGAAGATCAACCTCTGTCCCCTCCGGTTCATCCGTCATCCACCCAAGAGAAATCAGCCAGGCTCTCCGGAAAGAGTGATTGTCGAAAATTCCGTGAAGATAGCTGCCCCAGATCGATCCGCCTTTTGTAACGGCGCCGTCCGGATCGCCATTGATCTTCTCAAAGAGGGGTAGGGCGCCTTCCCGATAGATCGTCTGTCCCATGTGGATTTCATATCCTTCGATGAACGAACCCTTGATCCCTGATAGAAATCCCGCGTTTTCGAGAATCTTCAAACGAATACGACGGGTTGTCTTATTCGTATTGAATTCCGTTTCCACAGGAAGCAGATCGAGGCCATCGATTTTCGTCATATTGCTTTCGATCTTGTGTGGATTCTTAATTCTTTTTCCCATCATCTGGTAGCCGCCGCATATGCCTACAATAGAAGTGCCTGAAGCAAGCTCGCCTTTTATGGCCCTCTCCAGGCCGCTTTCCCGAAGCCACATCAGGTCATGAATAGTTGTTTTGCTTCCAGGGATTATCAAGGCATCCGGGTTGCCCATATTGCGGGGTGACTCGATGAACCGCAGCTGTACTCCCTTTTCCACGGTCAGGGGATCGAAATCGTCGTAATTGGAAATATGAGGGAGCCGGACTACCGCGATGTCCAATACTTTTTCCTCCCCGGTATCTCCGAAGGTTTTATTGGTGTCAAGAAAAACAGAATCCTCCTGTGCCAGATAGAGATCTTTCAAAAAGGGAATTACTCCCAACGTCGGTCTTCCCCCGGTAAGACCGGCCAGCATCTCGAGACCGGGAAGCAGGAGGCTTTTATCTCCCCGGAACTTATTCATTATGAAACCCTTGAGAAGCTCTCTCTCTTCCTCTTCCAAAAGCGCGTAAGTCCCGTACAGAGATGCGAAAACACCCCCCTTATCAATATCTCCCACAAGAAGAACAGGGGAACCCAGGTGACGGGCTACCCGCATGTTGACGATGTCATCTTTTTTTAGATTTATCTCGGCGGGGCTGCCCGCTCCCTCGATAATAATCAGCTCATACCGTCGATCAAGCCTTGCCAGGGAGTCCACCACATACTTCCAAAGAAGTTGTTTGCTGCGGAAATAACTCCCCGCCGCGAGGGTTTTCCAGGGCTTGCCCATTACTATCACTTGAGATCGGGATTCCGCCTCCGGCTTCAGGAGGATGGGATTCATGTCCACATGGGGCTCTATCTTCGCCGCCTGGGCTTGAACCGCCTGGGCCCGACCGATCTCATGCCCTTCCGGCGTAACATAGGAGTTTAGAGCCATGTTCTGGGCTTTAAAGGGCGCCACCTTCACTCGCCTGCGGGCATAGATACGGCACAGCGCAGAGACAAGTACGCTCTTGCCTGCATCCGAAGCAGTTCCCTGAATCATTAAAGTCTTTGCCATAAGCGATCCTGCTCAGCCTGAGTAGTCCGGGATTATGTGTGGTTTTCCTGTTGCCGGGTTGTGAGTGATCGAAATCTCGATCCCGTATACGCTCCTTATGTTTTCTGCGGTGAGGACCTCCTCCGGCTCACCCTCCAGGAAGATGCTGCCGTCATTCAAAAGCACGACATGATCACTGTATTCGAAAGCAAGATTGAGATCGTGGAGAACGGTAACTACGGTTATGCCCTTGTCTTTGCACTGGTTTGCCACCATGTTCATTATGTCGATCTGATGATGCAGATCGAGGTGAGCTGTAGGCTCGTCCAGAATGAGCACCTTCGGCGCCTGGGCAAGAGCCCGCGCAATAACGATACGCTGTGCTTCGCCTCCGCTCACCTCGTCTATCTGATGGTCCCGAAGGTACCAGACCTCGGTTATTTCCATGGCGTATCGAACGATAGCCATGTCCCGTTCATCTTCGTTTTGGAATCTCTTGAGGTGAGGAGTCCTGCCCATCATCACGATATCATACACGCTGAAACTGAAATCGATCTTGGCGCCTTGTGGAACGTACCCGAGTATTCGTGCCAGATCCCTGCGTGCCAGATCCATGACATCCGTGTCTGCAATGAAAACAGAGTTCACTTCAGGCTCAAGGGTCTTCAGGATGTTACGCAGCAGGGTCGTCTTCCCCGATCCGTTGGGCCCGATGATGGCTGCGAAACTCCTCTCCTTGAGAGTCGTACAGATGCCCTTTAGTATGTCCTGCTCACCGTACTTCCATCTCAGATTGTTAAGACGTATGGAAACAGACATGCGCTATTCCTTCAAGACCTGTCTGCGCTTCCTGAGCAGGTAGATGAAAAAGGGCGCGCCAAAGAGGCTTGTGATAATCCCCACAGGGATCTCCATTGGTGGAATGAGCATCCTGGCAAGTGTGTCTGCGAGTATCATGAAAACAGCGCCGACCAGCATGGAGAACGGGAAGAGCAGCTTGTGATCCGGGCCTAGAACAAGACGCACAGTATGAGGAATAATCAGTCCCACAAACCCGATAATACCGCTGACGGAAACCGCGGAAGCAGCCACAATCGAGGCAGCGGTCAATAGGACGATCTTGGTTCTTTGCACATTGATCCCCAGTGTCTTCGCCGTCTCTTCACCCGTGACAATTACATTCAGTTCACGAGAAAAAAGGGAGAGAAAGACAGCGCCCAACAGGATGACGGGAGTACAGACAACTACCTTCATCCAGGACGCAGCGGTGAAACTACCCATTGTCCAGAACATGATATTTTCCAGTTGATCCCGGTTGAAGCTCATGAGAAGAGACATGACCGAAGAGAGAAAGAAGCTCAAAGCAATTCCGGCCAACAGGAGGGTAGTGGTGGAGGATTTTCTGCCGAACCCGGAGATGCCATAAACCGTAAAAGTCGTCGCGATTGCCCCCGTAAATGCTGCAACACTGACGGCGCCGGTTCCAAGCAGCGTAGCCTGAAGTCCCAATATTATTGCAAGCGTCGCTCCCAGGGCTGCTCCTGAAGAGATTCCCAGGACATATGGATCAGCCATGGGATTTCTAAATATCCCCTGGAACACCACGCCCGAAACAGAGAGACCCATTCCTACCAAAGCAGAAAGAAGAATCCGAGGAAGACGGATTTTCAGCACAATAATCTTCTGGGGGTTGGAGATCCCCGTATCGGAGACAAACATCCTGATAACCGGGATCTTGTCCAGGATAATACGAAGAGATTTTGCGAAAGAGATCTCCGCGACTCCCAGGGTGCTGATGAAAAACACCAGCACCGCCAGGAGGAGAAGGCCGACGAAAAATAACAATCTGTACAGCCCTCTCTTCTGCGAGTGAATCATTTCTCAGAAGAGCTCGGGATGAATCAGCCTTACAAGAGCTTCGAGACCATCGGCAAGTCGAGGGCCCTGTCGGTCAAGGAGGTTATTGTCGATCTCGAAGAGCCTGCCTTCTTTCACTGCAGTCAGGTCCTTGTAGCCGTTCGCTGCCATGATGCCCGCCTTTGCGTCCCAGTATTTGGAGCAGATAAGGATGTCCGGGTTTTTTTCAACGAGCTTTTCCAGGCTGTACTTCCAACCCTTGACATCACCGGCTGCGTTGGTAGCCCCGGCCATTTCGATCATCGTCCCAATAAAGGTGTCCTCCCCCGCGGTGAAATCCCCGTATTCGCCGAATCCTATGACGTAGTAGACAGAGGGTTTGGATACGCCTTTCAGTCTGTTGCCCAGATCCTCTACTTTCGCCTTCATCCTGGCGACAAGGTCTTCCGCTTCCTCCCGGGCCTGCACGATATCAGCAATTTTGAATATTGTCTCGTACACGCCTTCGAAGCTCTCGGGTCCATAGAGAACTGCGACCTTAACCCCGTTGCTCTCGAGTTTTTCGAGTACTTCTTTCTTGAAGTGAGTGGAGGCGATAACAATGTCCGGATCCAATTCAACGATCTTTTCGATGTTAGGTTCCATCAACGAACCTATCGACTCAACACTTGCCGCTGCTTCGGGATAGTCACAATAGTCCGTTCTCCCAACGAGAAGATCTCCCCGGCCCAGAGCAAAAAATGTCTCTGTGATGTTCGGAGCTACGGCAACAATCCGCTTTGGCTCTTCTTCGAGAGTGACCTCTCTTTCATAGGAATCTCTGAAAGTGAAAGGATAGAAGGAGATCTCCTCCTTCTGTACTTCGATCTGTTCTATTGCTTCCCGGTCTCCTGCCGCC
>CBDUZM010000234.1:0-5535 GCA_965371685.1 uncultured Spirochaetaceae bacterium
GAGCAAGTCCTCGCAATTCCTGCACGAGAACATTGAAAGATTCGGGCACTCCGGCCGGCGAAGAAACCTCTCCCTTTACTATGCTCTCATATATTTTGGCTCGACCGTTCATATCATCTGATTTTACAGTGAGAAGCTCCTGGAGAGTGTTGGCCGCACCGTATGCTTCCAAAGCCCAGACCTCCATTTCGCCCAGCCGCTGACCGCCGAATTGGGCTTTTCCTCCCAGCGGTTGTTGAGTTACCAGAGAATAGGGTCCGGTTGAACGGGCATGCATCTTATCATCCACCAAATGGTGGAGCTTCATCATGTAGATATAACCCACATGGATGGAATTCTCGAAAGGTTCTCCTGAACGGCCATCGTACAGAGTAATTTTTGAAGTCTTTGGCAGTCCGGCTTTCTTCAGCCTTTCTTCTATCATCTTACTCGTAGCCGATTGAAAAACAGGTGTACTGTACCACTCGTCCAACACAACGGCCGACCAACCGAGCTCTGTTTCAAGAATTTGACCGAGATTCATTCTGGAAGGAACCCCCAACGGATTCAGTACGAGGTCAATAGGCGTGCCGTCCTCCATAAAGGGCATATCTTCTTCGTGCAGTACCCGTGCAATAACACCTTTATTGCCGTGCCTCCCGGCCATCTTGTCCCCTTCCTGCAGTTTCCTCTTGGTGGCTATCAGAACTTTAACTACTTCGATAACGCCCGGATTTAAATCATCGCCTTCCGAGCGTTTCAGCCGCTGTATATCTATTACAGTGCCGCTTACGCCGTGAGGAACTTTAAGCGATGTGTCCCTGACATCTTTGGCTTTTTCACCGAATATCGAGTTTAAGAGTTTGAATTCCGGTGTAGAATCTGTCTCCGATTTTGGTGTTACCTTCCCGACAAGAATGGATCCGGAATTGATCTTGGCGCCTAGATGAATTATCCCCTCTTCGTCAAGATGCTCAAAGGCTGTTTCATTGGTATTTGGGATGTCGCTGGTAATCTTTTCAGGACCCAGCTTGGTTTCCCTGACCTCCATAATAAATTCCTTTAAATGTATGGAGGTGAAAATATCTTCTTTAATAATTTTTTCCGATATGAGAATAGCGTCCTCATAGTTGTAACCATTCCAGGGCATGAAAGCCACCAATATGTTTCGTCCAAGCGCGAGCTCTCCTCGAAAGGTGGCCGGTCCGTCGGCTATAACATCGCCTTTTTTTACCTTTTGGCCGAATTTTACTACAGGCTTCTGATGGAAACAGGTATCTTGATTAGTACGTTGATACTTGAAAAGAAAATAACTGTCCACTTCGCCTTTTTCGGTAGCAATTTGGACCTGCTTGGAGGAAACATGAGTCACCTTTCCCGAACGGTTTGCGATTACCAGCACACCGGAATCGTACGCGGTCTTTTCTTCCATTCCCGTTCCGACTCTCGGCGGTTCCGGCTGTAGAAGCGGTACCGCCTGGCGCTGCATATTGGAACCCATAAGAGCCCGGTTAGCATCATCATGCTCGAGAAATGGAATGAGCGAAGCCGACACCGAAACGACCTGCTTTGGTGAAACATCCATATAAGAGATATCTTTGGCGCTTTTCGTAATGTAGTCGCCGGATTTACGAACAGGAATCTGCTTTTCCAGGAAAACCCCCTTATCTCCAATGGGGGTATTCGCCTGCGCGATATAGTACTTCTCTTCGTCCATAGCGGAAAGGTATTCTATCTGGCTTGTAACTTTCCCGTTATCGACCCGCCGGTAAGGCGACTCCAGAAACCCATACTCGTTGATTTTAGTATAGTTAGCGAGGGAAACAATAAGGCCAATGTTAGGACCTTCCGGAGTTTCAATAGGACACATCCTGCCGTAATGAGTGTAATGTACATCCCGTACTTCAAAACCGGCACGCTCTCTGGAAAGCCCACCGGGACCCAATGCATTGAGCCTTCGTTTATGAGTTAATTCTGACAGCGGATTTACCTGATCCATAAATTGAGAAAGCTGGCTTGATCCGAAAAATTCCTTCAGGCTGGCCACTATCGGTTTGATGGAAATAAGATCCTGAGGTTTAATGGTATCAGTCTCTTTGAGCGACATCCGTTCCTTGGCGATTCTCTCCATACGGGTAAAAGCTATTTTCAGCTGGTTGGAAAGTAGTTCGCCGACCGATCGAATACGCCGGTTTCCCAGATGGTCTATATCGTCAACATTGGCTTCTCCGATATAAACCTTTATCAGATACATCATAGTATTGGTGATATCCTCTTTAATGAGAGTGTGGGTTTTCACAGGCTCGCTGTAGTCATACTTTTTATTCAATTTATAACGTCCTACTCTACCAAGGTTATAACGTCGGGGAGAGAAGAACATGGACTCCAGATCTTTTTCGGCATTTTCAATAGTGATAGGCTCCCCGGGCATAATGACTGAATACACGTTCGCAAGAGCCTCCTCGCGGCTGGGTTCGTCCTTTCCGACGTCATCACGAACTATTTTTATCTCCTCCCGCTCAAAACAGTTTAGAAAAATAGGTGAGTGAAGAGATTCGGGATGGTCGAAATCAATAACCTCAATTTTTTTCAAGCCGCGGTGCAGTAGCTCCTCCACGTCATGAGAATGGATTTTTTCTCCGGCTCTGTAGAGTTTCCGTTCTACTCCTTCTTCCTTTACAAATATCGCCCGAGCAAAAACAGCGCCGACGAGTTTTTCCTTTTCTTTCCGCGATTCCGTCAGTTTCTGGCTCCTGGTTTTATAAAATAACTCAATGATCTTTTCACGGGTGTCAAAACCGAGAGCCCGCAGGAAGAGCGAACTGAGTATCTTTTTCTTCCGGTCAATTTTTGTGTATATCAACTCCTTTTTCTGGTCGATTTCGAACTCTAGCCAGGATCCCCTGTAAGGAATAATACGGGAGGAGTAGACTCCCTTTTCGTGAGAAAAGATTACGCCGGGCGAACGGTGTATCTGGCTTACTACTACCCTTTCAGCCCCATTAATAATGAAGGTTCCCCTCCCGGTCATGAGCGGGATATCTCCCATATAAATTTCTTTTTGCCGTATCTCGCCTGTCTGTAGAAACACCAGGTTTATCTTTGCTTTTACCGGAATTGCGTAGGACAAGCCCTTCTGCTTACATTCAAATTCGGAAAGCTTGAGATTTTTCTCATCCAGATTGTACCCGCAGTACTCCAGGACAAGATCGCCGTTTGGGCTTTCAATGGGAAAGACAGCATGAAAAACCTCTTCGAGTCCCTGCTCCAAGGGAGTCTGTCCCTTTCCAGCTCTTTCCCTTTGAAGGAAATATTCAAAGGAAGAAAGCTGGATATCGATCAGATTAGGCATTTCCATGACATCCGTTCCTTTCTTGCTAATCTCGAATCGTTTAATGGGTTTTGATTTATCAAACATACAATGCTCCCCCCTTACCTGTATAACTACCACCGAGACAATTTTTCCCCTGGTGGTAGAGAGAGTGAAATATGTGGCTAATTCTTACTTTCCTACTGAACTTCAACAGTAGCGCCAGCCGCCTCCAGCTTTTCTTTGGCTTTCTGAGCTTCGTCTTTACTAATGTCTTCTTTTACAGGCTTCCCTCCAGCCTCCACCAGATCTTTAGCCTCTTTAAGGCCCAGACCTGTAAGCGCCCTGACTTCCTTAATGACAGGTATTTTCTTCCCGTCGGCAAAGCTTTGCAGGATTACTGTAAACTCCGTTTTCTCCTCTTCAGCCTCACCCCCGTCAGCAGCTGCCGCAGGGCCGGCTGCAACGGTCACAGGCGCAGCAGCAGTAACGCCAAACTTCTCTTCCATTGCTTTAACCAGTTCGGAAACTTCCATTACTGTCATATTCGCAATAGTGTCGACCAATTCTTCTTTTGTTGCCATATTATCTTCTCCTTCTTATTTTCTTTTGTTTTATCGATACAGCAATAGCATGCAACTGCTAGAAGACTACTGCTGACTATCAACCTTACTTATTCTCCGACATCTTGTCGCCGACTGCCTTTATGGTTTGCACTAATTTTCCTGTTACACCATTAAGGACATAAGCCAGATTCCTGATCGGAGCATTCATCGTGCTCATCAACTGAGCCAAGAGCTGTTCCTTACCGGGCAGCTTCGACAGAGCCTGAACACCCTCCACAGTAAAAGTTTTCTCCCCAACGACAGCACCTTTTACTCGAACAGTGCTCCTACTGGCGAAATCCAGAATTGCTTTTGCCGCAGGGCCCGCGTCTTTTTCTACAAAAGCCACTGCCGTGGGTCCTATAAGACAATCATGCATGTCAGGCAAACCAAGCTCTGACATAGCAAGCCGCGTATAGTTATTCTTTATTACCTTATAGTCGTTATTCTGCGCTTTCAGCTTTCTTCGCAGCTCCGTTATCTGCTCCACGCTTAATCCACTGAAGTCGGTAAAGATAGTATCCTGGGCCGCAGAAAAGAGCTCTTTAATTTTAGCGACTGCGTCCTGCTTACGCTGATTGATCTTTTTGGTCTTCGCTGCCATCCGTAAACTCCTCGTATTATCCCGTTCAGTTCAGTTCTTTATTGATCTTAACACCCGGACTCATGGTAGAGGAAAGAGTAATCGATTTGACATAGTCGCCTTTTTGATCGCTCGGACGTTTACGAATAACTCCATCAATAAAACTTTTAGCATTTTCCTTTACCATGTCCTTGCTCATGGAGAGTTTTCCGATAGAAAGATGGACAACACCGGTCTTGTCTACTCTGAATTCTATTCGTCCCTTCTTTAGCTCTGCTAAAGCCTCTTTTATATTAAAAGTTACTGTCTGGGTTTTCGGATTCGGCATCAAGCCTCTACGACCCAGAATGGGACCGAGTTTCCCCACATCCTTCATCATATCGGGAGTAGCTACAGCTACATCGAAATCGAGCCATCCCCCTCGTATCTTCTCGATCAGATCAGCATCCCCGACATGGGCGGCGCCGGCTTCTTTGGCTTCGTCAACCTTCTCGCCTTTTGCAAACACCACGATTTTCTTATCGGCTTTAAACTGATGCGGGAGAATCAGCGTGTCCCTGACGGATTGACCTTTTTTCAGATTCAGCTTTATAGCCACATCGAACGATTCATCAAATTTCGCGAAAGCCATTTCTTTGACCAGGTCGATAGCTTCGTCAATTGTATAGGTTTGGTCTCTATCGTATTTGTTAACCGCTTCGATATATTTCTTGTTTCTCCTGGGCATTATTATTCCTCCACTGTCACGCCCATGCTTCGGGCCGTTCCCGCAATTATTTTAATCGCTGCATCGATGTCGTTCGCGTTTAAATCGGTCATTTTTATCTTTGCGATCTCGGACAGTTGATCCTTGTTGATAGCTGCGACCTTAGTCTTATTTGGTTCCGGAGAACCCTTATCAAGGCTGCAGGCTTTTTTAATCAGCACTGCAGCAGGAGGTGTTTTGGTGATGAACGAAAAACTCCTGTCAGCGTAGACAGATAAAACAACCGGTATCAGGATGCCTTCCTCCATGTTCTTGGTCCGATCATTGAACTGCTGAACGAATTGAGGAGCAC
>CBDUZM010000235.1:0-5517 GCA_965371685.1 uncultured Spirochaetaceae bacterium
CTCTCCACTGCTCTGGCCAGGCCGTCCGGACCTTCAGAATAATCCGGGATGCCCCAGACTGCTTTGTGAAACTCCATCCTGCATATCTCCTCATAATGTTGCTTTAATACTTATCCTTCAGCTTATCGTATTCATCCAGCATCGCCATGAAGTTGTCGTACTTCGTCCCCTTTGCAATGGAATGACTCGGCCCCAGGATAAACCCTCCGCCCGGAGCACCACGTTCCATGGCTTCCCGCACATTCTTCCGCACATCTTCCGGTTCGCCCATAATCAGGTTCTCCAGTGCAATTCCGCCCCAAAAACAGAGCCTGTCTCCATACGCTTCTTTCAAACGCCCCACTTCCATTCCGGCGTTCGTCTGAAGGGACTGGTAGCACTGTACTCCCGCATCTGCAAACATTTCCAGCAAAGGCCAGTTATTCCCGCAGCTATGGAAAATAACCTGATGCCCGGAAATCGATTTCATATGATCAATACGCTCTTTCATGGCGGGAAAGCAGAATTCACGGAACATGGCGGGTGACATCAGAGGTCCGTTAGTGCCTGCCAGATCATTCTCGATGAATACAGCGTCCATTCCAGGGCGGATATAATAGGGGTCCTTCTGGTTTTGTTCCTTCACTGCATGCCGGATTGCGGCACGAACCACGTCGGGATTCTCTATGTACTCGCATAAACCTCTCTCCATGCCCCCTAACAGGAGCATGGCCACTATTCCGCCGGAGTATCCGGCGATGTATCGATCTCCTCCCAGGTGATCTATAAGATAATCCCATGCTTCGAAGATCGAAGGGTCTGGCGCCACGTCTTCGACAGGCTCTTCAAACATCTCCACCGTGTACTTCCTGGTCCAACGGGCCGGATCTTCCACACACAGAATCTCGTTGGATATCTTGGAGATTTTATAAATACGGCCTTCCCGATCGCGCCAGGTATCCTCGGCGATCAGCTCCGGAGGGTCGGGTTCATAATCCCTGGGCGGAACGATACACGCCTCCTTGTATGTAATCAGGTCTACCGCATCAATCTTCTCGTAGAATTCCACCGTATCCTTCTTGTAGCTTTCGACCACCTCGTCACGTCTCCCCTCCCAGAAGGCGATCTGGGATTGGGCCTTGTTTCGCACGTACGTAGGCCGGCCGATGACTTTTTCAATGGTATCGTAATCCGCCAGGTAAAATCCGAGCGGAACCTGGTCAGGCGTCTCCCGGTTGATTGCCGTACGGACACGTTCTTTTACGTTCATAATACTCCCTTCATGAATGATAAACTCTCCTGGCTGCCTACCCCCTCTACAACCAGAGTGTTGTCTTCAAAGACAGACACGATTGCGCAGGCGTTGTTGTCCAGACCTGTGCCGTCTGCTACAGCTGCCGCCATTATATATGGAATTCTCTCAATAACAGTGTGCATCCCCGGATGGTAATGTCCCTGAATTACTGCAAGAATATTTCCTGCTCTTGCCAGAATAAGCCGAACATCCCGGGAATTGCGGACGATATGGGGATCCAGGCGACCATTCTTCTGTCGGTTGTCCAGATTCTCATGGCAGAAAATTATAGTTTTTCCATTTTTATTCCTTGCAAGATCTTCTTCCAGCCATAGGAGCTGTTCTCTGGAAATCCAGGCCTCCTTCCAGTCGAAATTGCCGGCATTAAAATCGGTCCCGTCCCGATGACAGTTTCCATCGAGAACTACGAAATGAATGCAATCCCGGTCAAAGGAATAGTAAGGCTCTTTGATACTTGCCGCGGAATTCATTAAGAACTCTTCTTTTGTAAGAGTCTCTACATCGTGATTCCCAAGGACGAGGTACCTTTCACCTCTGAAAGAAGAAAAGACATCGCAAACATCCTTCAGATATCCCAGTTCCGCTTCCCTGTCCTCTACCTTATCAATCGAATCGCCCAGGTTGAATGCCATCGGCAGGCCTCTATCGTTGAAAATATCAATACAGACCCGCAGCTTTTCCAGAGATTGTTCACAGTACCTGTTGCCGTACACTTTTTCTGCATAGTGTAAGTCTGCAAACACTCCAAATGAAAGAACAGCCTTTCGGTTTCTGTCGGAGGAATCAATATGCTTCATTTTAAGAGCGCCTTAATTCACAACTGCCTACTTTTTTCCTCTATCGCCGCCATAATCGCCAGGAAATTTTCCTGCCAGCGCTCCATAGGAACGTCTTCGGTAATACCGATGATCAGGCCTTCGGTGCCGGCATCTTCAATCAGCTGGTGAGCTGTCTCTTTTATTGCCTTAATTGACTGGAGATGTACAGATGAAGGATAATTGATCCATAAAACTTTATCCGGCCAGGCTTCTTTTGCCTCTTTCATGCTCATGTCTGTGTCCGGCGCCGGTGTAAAGGCCTCAATATAATCAAGTCCGCTTTCAGCGATGGCGTTTTTCAGCAGTTTGCAGTCAGCATCGAAGTGCACTCCGATCAGTTTGTCATTTTTATGAAGCTCCGCTGCAGCTTCCTGGTAATGCGGCAGGTAATATTTTTCAAAGTTTTCCAGACCTATGATCGCCGGGGTTACATTGCCGCCGTAATTAAAAATCTTCATGGGTGAATTTTTCGCCAGTTTATATAATTTACGCCTATTCTCAATGATCGCATCCATGAGCTTTATAATCTCATCGCGGTTATCCATCCACTCAAAACAAAAGGCTTCGGTGCCCATGTAACCTGATATAAAACTCTGCAATGGTTCGAGGCCCAGGCTGCCGCGCAGGATAAAATCTTCACCCAGGTACTTATCCATTCTCAGGACACTTTCATAATCAGGTGTATATCGCTCGTCCTTGATCATAAACAGCAGCGTTTTATAATCCTCCTTACTCTCAAACATCCGTTTGTGGTTCCAGGTTGTAAAGCCGGCCGGTTCACCGATAGTGTAAACTGCACCAACGGGGGTTTCAAAATCGGTGCGTACCAGCGTTTTACCGCCCTCCTGGTATTTATATTCTTTCACTTTGACATTCGGTGATACTTTTTTAAAATATTGGTATCGCCGCTGTACTATACAGAGCCCCTGGTTACGCAGCTTTCTCTCGGTATCACATTGAGGTATTTTGTTTTCATAAACCGTGAAAGGCGCCTTATCAACTTCTTTTTTGGCTAAAGCAAGTTCAACACGTTTGCGGGGTGTAAGTTCGGTCATTATCAAAACCTTTAAGAAAATGATTTAAAATAATTCATCAATCATTACCCGGCGTTCCTCCCGCCAGGAGAGTTCGGCAGCCTGGCCTATGGCAGTGGACCATAAGCCATGCTCAATGGTCGAGTTATTTACTTTTTTGCCGCTTATCACATCCAGGAAGAAATTTACCAGGTGAAAATCGGCGCCGCTATGACCGCCGGTCTCCTCGGGCAGTTCAATGGTCTGTATTTCCCCTCCCCACCTGGGGTGGATGGTAATCCGCCGGTTATGCAGGCTGACTTCCGCCTGACCCCGCGTACCGACAACCCGGTAGAAACGGTCAGTTAACGAGGTAATAAAGCACTCCATATGGCTGGCTTTAGCGCCGTTTTCATACTGGACTATTGCTATTCCGTTATCATGGACATCTTTATCGGAAGTATATATACATAAATCTTTCGCATAATTATCAAATTTGAAAGCTTCGCCGGTAAAACCGGTGATATCCCGCAAGGTGACATCAGGACACTCGTTTTTATAAGCACATTCACTGCAAGTGGGCCCTACCTCAATACCCGGCTTTACTGTGAAAGGTATATTATTTTTATTAAATACGTCATTACCGGCGAAAGCACTGACCATAACCGGCCTGGGGAAATCAAGCAGCCAGTTAAAGACATCAAAATCATGGCTTCCTTTGTGGACCCATAGACCGCCGGAAATGGCATATTTACGGTTCCAGCGGGCCATGTAAGTCCTGCCGCCATCGTAATACTCGCTGTTTTCAATTAAAAAGATACGGCCTAAAACACCTTCTGTTACAATTTTTTTTAATTTTTTAAGAACATTATTATGGCGCAGGTTAAAGCCCATAATTACGGTTTTACCGGCGGTTTCAGCAGTATTGATGATATTCCGGCAGGCTTTAACCGTAGTGGCCAGCGGTTTATCCACCAGCACGTTGACCTTGTTATTTAAAGCTGTAATTACGTTCTCCTCATGGCAGAAATCCGGACTGGTAACAACCACCGCATCAAGTTGCTCGTTTTTAAACAGATCAGCAGTACTGGTATACGTGCGGCAGCCGCTCATTTTAAATTTTTCGACCATGATCCTGAGCCGGGCCGGGTTTGGATCGCACAAGGCAGCCAGTTCTGCATCTGCCCGGTTATTAATCGGTATACCGAAAGAGATAATTCCGCGGCTGCCCGCGCCGATCACAGCGATTTTAGGTTTATTTTGACTCATCTGGTTCAGCCTCTACAATTATCATATATTTTATTCAGAGAATTATGCTTCTCTATTATAGTTATTACCGGGGGTTTATTGCAAATATCTCCGCAAGAATTCTACCAGCCTTTTCTGATATCCATCGTAATTCGGATATCTTCTTCTACCTCCTGGAAATTAAAAAACAAAAAAGCCTTTAGGATCTTAATATCCCACAATTTTCTTCAGTTTGGAGGCTAATCTCTCCACCAGTATATTCACAATTATTCCCCCTTTCTCTCCTGTCGCCAGAGTCGCATCGCCAGCAAAGCCTAGAGGAGTTCCGTTCCGCCAATTGGTCACCTCCTCGTTTTCCCCTTTTTCCGCCAGAAAAGCTTTTTGGATTTTGTCCATCCGGACCAGATCCAGGAAAAGAGCCAGGCCAACGCTTGTCTCACCTTCACCTGCGTGCTCGAATTTGCCTGTCTCCAATATCTCCTCCTCATCTTGCTCGGTTAGTATTCCCCAAACACTGACAAGATAGAAACGTAGATCGCTTCTTTTCTCTCTGAAGCCATTTCAGAGACCTTAAAGGCGATGGCAGTATCTGTAATCAAGGGGAGATGGGGACTGTGTTCCTACAGCAACCCGGTAGGAAGGATAACCACCGCTCTGTCTTTATCCAAAGCCTCAATGTCCTTCAATGTTAAGGTTTCATATAACATTTCTCTTCTCCTTTGTCGGCGTATAACCCTGATCTACTTTCCATGTTAAACACCATCATCAAACCCACTAAACTATATCAACTAAGCTTATTCGGCTTTTTTATATTCCATTCTCAATCTTTTAATACGTTCAACTTTCTAGGTTCTCAACGGATCGGGACGATTCCATCATCGGCGGATTCAGAAGCAGAAACACCCCCAAGCCGGCAAAGCGATGAAGTATGTAGGGGTGGTAAAAAACAGCCAGGGAGATGAGATGGAGAAGTATATCGGAACAGGATGTGGCGAGTGTCCTTTGAAAGATAAATGCACTAATGCAAAACAACGTTCGCTTCATGTTGATCTGCGGGAAGGATACCGAGAGAAGATGCGTAAAAAGCTGAACTCGGACAAGGGAAGGGAAATCTACATGAAGCGTCAGGGGTTGGTAGAGCCGC
>CBDUZM010000236.1:0-5505 GCA_965371685.1 uncultured Spirochaetaceae bacterium
GCTGAACACTATCACTCCGGTAATCTGTATACCGATGAGTATCATCAGGGGCAGCACGACCAGAGCCGAGTTTGAGATCTTTCTTTTCCCAGAGCTGCATGCGTGTAAGCTGCTCCTCGATTATTTTTTCCGTCTCTTCGCCTTCCAGATCATACATACCGGCGAAGAAGAGAAGGTTCTGATACACCGACATGTTTTCGTACATCTGGGCCAGCTCGGCCACGGTCGCTGTCTTGAGGCGGATAATCTCGTCCTGTGAAGCATTCCCGAGCACAAACGATTCTCCTCTGGTGGGAGTGAGGGTGCCGTTGAGAAGTCGAATAGTGGTCGTTTTGCCGGACCCGTTCGGTCCGAGAAAACCGCAAATCTCCCCTCTTTCCACCTTCAAATCCACCCCTTTGACAGCCTCTGCCCCGTTGTCGAAGGTTTTGCTTAATCCCCTGGTTTCAATGGCAATCATATGGTTCCTCCTGGAATGTCTCTTTTCCATAACCAGGAAAGTCAGCATCGCCAGCATCTGCAAAAAGGCATAAGCAATAAATGCAATCCTGATATTATTTGAAACTCCCTCACCGGTAGATTTCATGAATGAAGAGTACTGTCGGGGAGCATTGGAATACTTCAGGAAATATATAACCCGGGCAGTGGCAGATAATTGATGAAAGCCTGGTGTTATCTCAAACCCGGGTTTTTTTATTGATTTTTGAGAATTGTTCTTTCAATTCGGATAAGGTCAATTCAGAGGTATTGGTAATTTTCCAGTCTGCGCCTTTGAGCCGGGCGCCTATACCTACCGAGAACATTCCCGCTGCCCGAATGGCGGTGATCCCGGCCTGGGCGTCTTCAATGGCAGCACAGTTACGGTAGGGAACATCGAGAAGGTCTGCCGCCTGGTAGAATATCTCGGGATCCGGTTTACCCATTGTCAAGGATGCGGGATTGGATATTACATCGAAGTACTTTTCGATCTTCAGATTCGATAGTACATCAGGCGCGTTTCTGCTTGCCGATGCAAGAGCCATTTTGATTCCAGATGACTTGATCTCCTTGAAAAAATCGCTAATGCCGGGGAGAAGCTCGCCGGGGGTGATTTTTGCTATAAGGCTTTTGTAATAGCTGTTTTTTATTTCAGCCAGTTCATCTTTTTCCCGTTGAGAGAAGCTGCAGCCGCTGCGCTTCAGGATCAGGTTTAAAGAATCCATACGGCTGATTCCCTTGAGTTTCTCATTATAGTCATGATCAAAGGGAATTTTCAATTCGTCGGCGAGTCTCTTCCATGCTCTGTAGTGATGTTCCGACGTATCGGTGATAACACCGTCCAGGTCAAAAATAACGGCTTCTATCCGGGGAATCAAGCTGATTTTAACCGGCTTGCCGGGAAGAAGATCGACTTCGGTTTGCTCATGCTTGATGCTTACTACGGCGCCGGATAGGAGGGTGTAAGCAGCGGTTTTTTTCCGGATATCCACTTCCAAAACATGACCTCTTACTGTAAGGGAAAACCGGAGGCGTTTCCAGGCAGCCGGAATCTGTGGTCGAAAAGACAGCTTTCCTTCATAATCTCTCATTCCGGCAAAACCGTAGACCAGAGAAATCCAGGTTCCCGCCATTGCCGCTGTATGAACGCCGTATTTCACATTCCGGTTGGAATCCTCGAGATCGATCCGGGCCGTCTTCATAAAGTATTTATACGCGAGCTCTGTGTATCCGATCTCTGTGGCTATTACACTCTGAATACAAGGGGCAAGGGAAGAATCGCCTGTTGTGAGAGGGTCGTAATAATCGAAGTTTCTCTTCTTTTCTGCAGTGGAGAACCGGTTTCCCTGTAAAAAAAGGGCGAGCACCACATCCGGCTGCTTGAGAACCTGGTGCCTGTATATGACCAGAGGGTGGAAATGGAGAAGCAGGGGGTAGCTCTCCTTCGGTGTGCCTTCGAAATCCCAGACGGCTTTATCGAGGAAAGTGTCGTCCTGAGGATGTATTCCCAGCTTTGGATCAAACGGAACATACATTAGGGCCGCGGCCTTTTCCCATTTTTCTATTTCCTCATCTCCCAGAGATATTTTTTTTACCACACGTTGAAAATCCTCCGGATATTCCCGCATCATCCTCCTTGCCGTAGCTGCTGCATAAGCAAGATGGTCTTTGGCCATCAGATTTGTATATGTATTGTTGTTGACAATTGCTGTGTACTCATCCGGACCGGTTACACAATTTATACAAAAATGCCCATCCCCCCCTTGTGCATCTTTATGGGGTATAAAATCCCCCAGGTCCAACCAGAATCTGGCTGTCTCAAACAGCATTTCGGCGCCGCCGGTCTTTAAAAAATTCAGATCACCGGTGGCTTCGATGTACCGCCTTATGGCGTAAATAATGTCAGCGTTGATATGATACTGAGCCGTACCGGCGGGGTAATAGGCTGAGCACTCTTCACCGTTTATCGTTCTCCAGGAATACAGCGCACCGATGTGAGACATTTCTGAAGCTCTCTCCCGGGCTTTGTCCAGAGACCTGTAACGATACTCGACCAGCTTCCGGGCGATACGGGGTTGAGTGTAGGTGAAAAAAGGAAGAACATAGATCTCTGAATCCCAGAAATAGTGCCCTTCGTATCCTTCTCCTGTCAGACCTTTGGCGGCAATGCTGGTCCTTCCGTTTTGCCCTGTGGATTGGAGAAGATGGAAGAGATTGAAACGAAGGCTCTGCTGGATTGCCGGATCGCCTTCAACAGTAATATCGCTTTTCTCCCAGAAATCATCCAGATACTGCTTTTGACTTGAGAAATAAAACCCGGCCCCCTTTTCTTTTGCTCCGGCAATCGTTTTCTTTGACAGGGGAATCAGCTTATCAGCGGCATGACCCAGCGATGTATAATAGGCAATGTATTTTATTAACCTGACAGCAGTTTTTTTTCCTGGAAGAATTCGATAAGAGAAGGTGATCGATTGTTCATTCTTTTCCGTAGTTAATGCATATGGGTTTACGCTTTCCAGCTGGTTCTCCATAGCGCTGACTAAATGAAAACGTGTGCCTCGGGTTATATGCCTCATGGCTGCCAGGCTGCCGTCAATAACCTGCTCCCGGCTCTCCAATACAGGCTCTTTCAATGCGGAACCCACACGGGGATCCTTTCCCCCGGCCTGGTTCCGGATACCTCCATCCAGGCTGGATTCTATGACAATCTCCACATCATCATCGAAAACTTCGACTGAGAAGGTAATCACGGCAAGATGCCTTTCATGGAAAGAGATCAGCCGTTCAGTGTGTATTATCGCCTTGACTCCGGAGGGAGACTCCCAAACAACATCTCTTGTTAAGATGCCGCGCCGCATGTCCAATATGCGTTCATGACTTGTAAGGGTTCCCGTCAATGGATTGAAAGGTTGGCCGTCCACCCTAAGGGTAATACCCTTTGCATCGGGTACATTAAGCATTGTCTGGCTGTTTCGAGCGTAACCGTATGCCGCCTCGCCGTAAATAATGGGCTGTGACTCGTAGAAACCGTTTAAATATGTTCCGTCCTGAAAGGAGTCTGTCTTTTCTTCCAAATTTCCCCGCATTCCAATGTATCCGTTGCCGACGGTGAAGATTGTCTCATTTCCGGGCAGCATCTCTTTTTGGAAATTGCTTTCAATAATCCGCCATTTATCCGGGGAACACATCACTACGATCCTTGATCGCTGAGTGGTCGACAGCTTTCCCGGACGGTAAGGTGGGGAGATAAAATAATCTGCTTTTCAGGGATCTCTCTGCCGGTAATTTTACTGATTAATTGTCTCGCTGATTCGGCGCCGAGACTTGCGGCGGGAAGAGACATAGTCGTGAGGGGCGGATTCAGATATCTTGAGAGGAAATCGTCGTCGAATCCGGCTATTGACATATCCTCCGGAATATCAATGCCGGAATCCTTGATTGCTTTAACGGCGCCGTAAGCTATCATGTCATTACCGGCGAATACGGCTGAAGGGCGATTCGGCAGTGATAGTATCTCGGCCATTGTTTTATAGCCGCTTTCCTCGGAAAAATCGCCTATCTTGACCCATTCGTCTCTATATTCAAGACCGGCATCGCGAAGAGCCTCTTTATAACCGCGAAGCCTTTCTCTGGAGGCATAGTATACCTTCGCCGCATGAGCGATCATTGCAATTTTTTTATGCCCCAGGCTAATCAGGTATTGAGTTACAGCCCTGGCAGCCGAATAGTTTTCAATATCAACCTGGAGAATGTTCCTGTTTGACAAACTGCCGATAACCACCAGAGGAAAACCGGATTGAACAATTTCAGTTAAGCCCTCATCATTATCATGAGTGTTTAGAAGGATGACTCCATCAACGTTGTCCTGTTTGGCCAGGGAGAGATAATCACTCTGTGTCAATTTCAAGGGTTGTAAGATAAGCTGAAAACGATGCTTGTTGAGGATTTTTGACATTCCTTCTATCAGGCTTATAATATAGGCATCGGAGAAGACGGACTGGGTATGGCATATGAACAGCCCGATTGAATGGTGACGCGTCATGGCCAGGTTGCGGGCTGTTTCGTTCGGAATGTATTCCAGTTCCTCGGCCGCCCGAAGCACCTTTTGCCTGGTTGCTTCGGAGATTATCTTTCCGGGTGTATTGTTTAACACGAAAGAGACAGTGGTTCGCGAAACACCTGCTTTTTTTGCTACATCTATTGCCGAAATTCCCCGTTTCTTCATGGTGCTTTACTCATAAAATAATATAGGTTATTTAGACGCAAATCCCAAGAACCCTTTAACATAATATTTCTGTAAATGAATAAAAATTAGAATGGGCACCTCCGTTATGAGAAGCGCGGCAGCCGTAAGTATTCCCCAATCCACATGATATACGCCTCTCAGGAGAGGGATCCTCTGGGTGGCTAACAGGCTGTCCGGGGAATAAATGAATATCAGGGCCAGGAAGAAATCATTCCATACCCAGCTGAACTGAAGGCAGGCGACGGAAGCGAGACCGGGCCAGCTCATGGGAATAATAATACGAAAAAAGGTCCTTATTCGCCCTGCCCCGTCTATACGGGCAGCTTCTTCAATTTCTTTGGGCAGCGTTGAAAAATAGGCGCGCATGAACAGAAGAATCCACGGAATGCCCCATGCCGTGTGAACCAATACAAGGCCTAAATAGGAATCGATAAGCTTCAGATTTTTCAATATTTGAAACAGCGGAATGGCGACCATGTGCTGGGGAACGGCCAGGAGCAAAAGCGTGACAATGAAAATACCTTTTCTTAACGGAAACCGGTATCTCAATATACCGTAGGCGGCAAGGGATCCGAGAAAGAGGGGGAAAAGGGTGGAGGGCATGGCTACAAAAAGAGAATTGCGAATTCCCTGGCCGATCGGCGCAGTGGGATGCGACCATGCACCGGCAAAGTTCTTGAATGATATTGATGAGAACTTGACTCCCCACCAGCCGCGAACGACTTCTTCCAGGGGGCTTATTGATGTTATAAAAATACCGATAAAGGGAATCAGCCAGATAG
>CBDUZM010000237.1:0-5496 GCA_965371685.1 uncultured Spirochaetaceae bacterium
CCTGGAGCTCACTTGGTTCTTCCTCAGACATACCGGCATATCGACCTTCACTGCTCTCCTCATCCTCTGCAGCTCGAGTTCCCGGATCGCCGGGACTGTTTTGCCTTCCCTGACCCGCTCCTGACTGTTCGGAAAGATCCGTTCCATCTCCTTCTCCTTCCGTGATTTGCTCAGGGCTGCCGATTTTTTCGGAATCGCTTCCTTCCCGACCTTCATCAAATACCAGGGCGCCTGCGGAATTCCTCAAACCCTTCCCAGCCTCGTTAAGACTGTCCAGCTCCTTCTGCTGCCGCTGCGCTTCCTCGTCAACTCCCGGACGTTTATATCCGCTTCCGTCTTCCAGTCCGTTTTCCACATTCCATTCCGGACCTTCAGATTCCGGTCCGCCGGCGCCGCCGCCGGATCCCTCCTCCTGTCCGGTATCGTAACTGCCAACAGCTTTTCCGCCGGTATCTGTTCCGGGCTCTGCGCGGGTCAACGGTAAATTCGGGATATTCTGATCAAAGGCGCCGCTTCCCCCTTGACGGGAATTAAGCTTTCTTTGAAGCTCCCGGGACTGCTGTTCCGCTTTCCCGGCAAGGTCGGACAGCCGATCTATGGCTTCATCCCTATCGAGTTTGCCTCGCTGTAAATCGTTTCCCAGCCTCTCCATTTCCTGAGCAAGATTCAGCGTTTCCGGCAGGAAATCTCTCCTGGCTCTGGCTGCCAGTCGTTTACCCAATTCTTCCAATTTTCTTCCCTGGATTTCAAGATCCTGATCCCCCCATGCGGCGCCGGTCGGGGAGGGGGTAAGACCGAAATCCACCAGCAGAAGGACGGCGAGAATGATCCCGAATATGGGAAGATATTTCAATTTTTTCGGCGCAGTGGCGGGATAGACATCCCTCGGTTTGACTTTCTCAATATGGCGTACCGCATCGGAAACGAGCAGTCCGGAAAACGGGGAGTTTTTTTTGGTTTTAAGGAGCTCATAAGCAGTGCTTAAACGCTCCTTTAACCCCAGCCGACGATCAGCAGTCAGGAGGCTCACGGCGTAGTCTTTTTTGCTGATTAATCCCAACAGGCTGCAGATAAGCATGACGGCAGGAATCAGGAAGAGACTCCACAGAGCAGGCTGCAAAGGAAGGGAAAATAATTGGGTTAAAAGAGCGATGAGTGAGCAGAGAGGTAAGACAAGAAAGAGCCCGTTTACCACTAAAGACCATGCTGAAAGGATACGCCGCCGCTTTTCCCACTTCTTCGCATTCAGAATGAGACGCTCTGCGCCGGGAAAGCTGTTTTCATTTCTTCTCCTTCCCTTCATCATTCTGCCCTTTTTGTGGAGGCTGGTCTCCTCGGAAGAATCAAGAGTACCCCGAATCCGGAAAATGTGAAAGCAATGCTGAGTATCAGATGAGCCTTTATTACACCTTTTATTATTATATTTGCGTCCGTATGGCTTGCTCCGGGAGAGAGGATCCCGCCGTCGAATCCGACTATGGCGAGAAGGGCTTGAACGGGATTAATTTCAGGATAGAGAAAAAGGCTCCCCGCTGAGAGAAGTAAAATCAGGGACCAGAGAGTGAAGTAAAAGAGGAATGGTCTCTCGTCGAGAAAGAGAGAGAGGAAGATGCCGACAATCCTGTAGGTAAGGACAGCAGACAGGATAACTGCAGAGGCGGCCAGTTGATCTTCTATAGTGATTCCCGTTGCAGTACCGGAGATTGCGATAAAAGGCAGAGCCAGGAGAAAGAGAAAAAGGACATGGAAAATGCCAAATGTTGTTCTTCCCAGGATGATGCTTCCCCGGCTGACTGATGTATGATCGAGCCAATCCGAGGTGGGATGAAATTTGTTTCCGGCTATTCGCGTGGTCGAGTAACGTGCGGCAAGAATTGTAAGATGGATATAAAGAAAGATTGTCACATAATTAAATGTAAAGGGAATGTTCGTGCTTGCAATATACTCGGCGGCGGGTTTGTTAGGCCAGCTCGCGAGAAGTATCAGTGCAAGGAATGCGACATAGTATAAATAAGAATTGACGGCTTTTTTAGTGGAGAAGAATACGTTGAAGCCTTCCGCCAGGAGAGGATTTCTGAATTTCATAGTGCTCCCTCGAGACTCATGACAACAGCGCAAAGGGTAAGCCGGATTTCATGGGTGAAGTGATAATCCGTCTTTGCCTCTATTAAAGGCTCTTCTATCCATCCCATCAGGACCACGGTGTCTTCTCTATGAAGAATATCCCAATCCGGATGCTCGAGTAAAGAATTAAGGATAGACAGCTTTACTTCAGATTTATAGTCTTCGGGCTGATAATACGATTCAACCTTGAGCTCTTCTTTCAGAGAGTCCACGTTCCGGTAAATGCGAAAATCTTCACTTATTTCTTCGCCAGGCCGGAAGGCGCCTATATAATAGGGAATTCCCCGGTAAAAAATTATACTGTCCTGAATAGTCCAGGGGCTGGTGTTTTTTACCCGCATTTTGATTAATCCGTCTTCCCGGAAAATGCCTCCTTCCGAAGGAAAGGGGAGGAGACATTCCAAACGGATACGGCGGCTTCTCCATCGGTCGACCATGATGTTTTTCACTGTAAGCTCCCGGCCTTCGATTACAGTCATCCCGTCGGCGCTGGCAGGATCAAGAACGAGGGTGTCGTTTGTGAAGGCAGCGGAGTAATTTTTCCGGTGGGTGGAGGCAAAGGCAATGTCTTTTCTCAGTTCGCCGTAACCGGATCCTGACGTGCTCCGCAGCAGAGTGATATCCATAAAGAGCAGATCTTCCCGGAGAAGCCGGGTATTGAAAGCGTAGTAAGAAGACACGCTGATAACGGAGGCAAGGGCAATTACGATGATAATACGTGCGGCGTTCTTGAAGTTATGTATTCCCCTCGTTAGGCGCCAGAGCAGAAAGAGATAACCCGCGGTGATTCCAAGCAGAATTAGATGCGACGGAAAGACTTTTATGGGAACCGAGAGAGCCGATGTGAGCAGGCTGGTACCTTCTCCGTATGGGTGTGAGTCTCTTTGGTTAAGCAGGTATCGCCATAGGGAATATTTACCCGGCCAGCTCTGAATGGGATGGCTTGCATAATCGAAAGCCAGGAAAAAAATCCTTCCCTTCCCCCGTTTTTCACTAACGATGAGGGGAATCGTATCCTGTTCCACTAAAACCTCTCCGGTAACAGGTCGGGATAGAGTGACGATGCTCGTTTCATGAGCGGCGATGCGGGAACCGAAATGTTTTTCCAGGGAAGTCAGGTGCTCGATTTCGTCCCAGCCTGCAGCTTCCACGGGCATAAGGCTGCGGAGAACGCTGCTGCCGGCTGCAGAGAAATGGACTCCCCCCGATATCACCAGCGTGCCTCCTGCCGCGACCCAGAGATCGAGTGCTTCCACCTGGGATTCCTTCAGATTGAGAGCGGTGTTGTGAAACACCACGGCTCCGATTCCGTCGTAACCGCTCCATTTTTCCGGAAGATATTCGACACGGGGATAAAGCACACGAATCCTGTTTGTATCACCCGGCTGAACGGACGGACCTGAAAGCAGGCTGAGAAAATCGAGTGAAAGCTCCCTGCTGAGACCCAAAACAATCCTCTCCGGGATATCTGCGCCTCTCAGATCCACCTCGTGCTCCAGTATGATTCCGCCCCGGCTGCTGATACTGACCTTAAAGGGGCGGTAAGAGTCCTGGAGAGGCAGCACAAAAGAGTACCGCTTGCTCGAGTTCTTCGGCAGAAGGAGGGCTTTTTCATATCGTATGCTGTTTAAATCCCCCCTGTGCTCGCTGCCGGTAACCACATCGATTTGTATTTTCCCTTCGATTTCGCTTCCCCTGTTGCTAAGAGCAACCTGCACGGGTGTCCAGTGACCCGGTTTGAAGCGCCCGTTAAAGCCTACAAGAACATCGATTTGAAGATCGGCGGCAGCGAATAAGGCTGAGCCTGCAAAGAGGAATAGGAGAATAGCAAGAAAGAAAAGATTATACCGTTTTGCTCTCAATACGCTGGGCAGCATAATACCTCTTTAAAAAGATAAACAATGATTGCCCGGAGGTCTATAGTATGTCATGCGGCTGCGGTTCTTTGGATAGTCTGTTGTCAGCCTGGCTCAAAATTTAGTAGAAAGTAGAAGCAGTACACCAGATTCTGCCATTGTATTCTATAAGGCACTCTTAATCCTGCCCATCCTATTGAGGTGAATTATTGGAAAAACAGCTGACCGAGTATTTTGGCTTTAATTCTTTCCTGAAGGGACAGAGGGAGGTTATTAAACTGCTCTTGAAAGGGCAATCCGCCGTAGCTCTCTTTCCCACCGGCGCCGGTAAATCTCTATGCTACCAGCTTCCCGCTTTGCTGCTTCCGGGCCTGACGCTGGTTATCTCGCCCCTGCTTTCTCTGATGAAAGATCAGCTGGATTTCCTGAAGTCAAAAAATCTGCCTGCTGCGAAGCTGGATTCAACCATGAGCAGAGAAGAATATAGCGATACCCTGTCCAGGGCAAGATCAGGTTCATTAAAGATACTGATGGTCTCGGTAGAACGGTTTAAAAATGAAAGGTTCAGGATGAATTTGGAAAGAATGGAAGTATCTTTGCTTGTTGTTGATGAAGCACACTGTATTTCAGAATGGGGACACAATTTTCGGCCTGAGTATTTAAAAATTCCCGGGTATCGTAATACTTTTAATATAAATCAAGTCCTGCTCCTGACAGCCACTGCAACGCCAAAGGTACTCGGGGATATGTGCGATAAATTCAGTATCCCGGGAGAGAACGCTGTTGTAACAGGATTTTACCGGGCCAATCTTTTTCTTAAGGTTTCTCCGACCGCAGAGTCCGAAAAAGATAAAGTGCTGGTACAGAGAATTTCCGAACAACCCCTCGACCCGACAATTGTATACGTAACCCTGCAAAAAACTGCAGAGAGAGTGGCAAAATTACTTATGTCAAACGGCCTGTCGGCACGCGCTTATCACGCCGGTCTAAAAAGCGATGAGAGGAAGAGTGTCCAGGATCAGTTTATGGCAGGGGAAATTCCCACTGTTGTGGCGACGATTGCCTTTGGCATGGGCATCGATAAACGGGATATCAGAAGAATCATCCACTTTAATCTTCCAAAATCGATTGAAAGCTACAGTCAGGAAATTGGCAGAGCCGGAAGAGACGGAAAAAAATCTTACTGTGAGGTGTTGGCAAATAAAGATAATATCAGTGTCCTGGAGAATTTCATCTACAGCGATACTCCCGAGGAGACCGGGATTCGCGGGCTGCTGTCGTTTATTAAGGATAATCCTTCATCTTCCCTCGAAATTCGTCTTTACTCCCTTTCACTTGAGCTGAACATCAGAATGCTCCCCTTGAAGACTCTGCTGGTTTACCTGGAGATGAATGGGATTCTGGAACCTGTTTATTCATACTTTGAGGAATTGCCCTTCAAGTACCTTACGGAAAAGGACAGGATAACCGATGAGTTTGATGGTGAAAGAAAGAAATTTATCCAGAGCATCTTCCG
>CBDUZM010000238.1:0-5485 GCA_965371685.1 uncultured Spirochaetaceae bacterium
ACTCCGGCTTCCTAAACCCACCCTTTAGGAGGATCGAAATAGGGTAAAAAAGGCTTGAAATTGAGGAAATTGCCGGAAGGGGTGTTGCTAAATGCTTGCTATACAGAGAGTTATTCGGTTTAGGAAATCAAGGAAATGTAATTTTGTAACTATTTGTGTGGTAAGTAGTTAGGGTTTTGTAAAACCCTGTTGTGCTCTTTCAGTAATTAGGAAAATTGTTCAGTTCTATGTAAAGGAGAAAGACTTAATTCATATTTCACGCTTTTCTAAAACAGACGTATAAAGTAATGAGGAAGTTTATTTTGTATTAAGTTATATTACTAAAATATCTAGATATGCTACAATAATGAGTATACATCAATGGATTGGTTACAAATTGGATATTTGATATCAGGAGTTTGTTTACTAGAAGGTTATAGAGGATAAGAGTGCAGCACACTGAATATGACAGAGTCTATGAGGAAGCGCTTAAAGCTGGAGGGGAGAGGGACTACCCCAGAGCGGTCCGGCTGTTAACATGGCTTGTAGCCAGCACGGATCAGTACCCGCAAGCTTTACTCTATCTGGGGAGGAGTTATCATGCTCTCGAACAGCTTGGAAATGCTGTTCGTATATTCGAGTTTTATCTCAAGCTTGCTCCAGATTCCGGGCCTGGTCATTTTTTTCTGGGTCGAACATACCTGGCCATGGGCCGATACAGAAAATCGGCAGCCCATCTTCGCTATGTGGCTGAGCATAACCCGAACTTCCTGCCTGCGCAGAGTCTTCTCGGGCTCACCTTCCTTAAGCTTCGTAAACCGGATATCGCAATCAAGTACTTTCGTTATGCTCTGGATATTGATCCAGACAACCAGAAGGTTTTTACAGGTTATCTTAACGCTTTAATGATCAAGTCTATCCGACTCTGCAACAAGGGTGAAGTTGAAGAGGCTGAGGAAATTCTCTCTTTCATTCTTAAAAATCGTACAGACGCAATACTTCCGCACATATATATCGCAAAAATATACCGGGATAGGGGAATGACTGACCGTGCAATTAAACATTATGAACATGCTTCCCGACTTTCGCCGCACGATCCGGTGTTCCCCCTGTTGAAGTCGATCACGCAGCTTCAGTCGGGCGATACAGCATCAGCTTTAAAAGAGATTGACAGGCTTCGGGATATACAGAAGGACATACCGGCAACAGATAATCCTGAAATTCTGATTAAATTTTTAGCCATCTCGCTTTTTCAGCAAAAAAGGTACCGTGAGGCTCTCCGTTATGGAAAACAGCTTTTAAAAGCCAATTATCGGGATGCCGATATTCACGCAATATATGCGGAATCCTACCTCAATCTCGGGGAATTCCAGAAGGCGAGAAACCATTTTCTGCGCTGCATAGATATCCAGGGCAACCAAAGAGAATACCACCACGGTCTGTCCCTGGCGTTATGGGAACTAAAAGATTACAACGCTCTTCTCCGTGAAACTAACAGAATACAGAGGATTTATCCTGAAGATGACATGGCTCAATACTTCAGATCGCTCTGTATGGCCGAGAGGGAGGAAAATGCGGAAGAGAATATACCTTCCATCCAGAACCTGATTCGAAAACTCGGTCCCGATGTCCACCTGATGTATGCTCTGGGAAGGGAGTATCTGCGAAACGGCATGACAGAGCTCTCTGAAGGCTGGTTCCTCAGAACTATCAAGCTCGATAACCGGCATCAAAATGCTTACCAATCACTGCTTGATGTCTACAGAATTATGGCGAGAGAAGACAAGGCCCGTAGTTTATACGGCCAATATCTGGCCCTCTATCCAAACGATGTTAAAACGAAACGCAGTTTCATTCGTCTTCTTATAAAAATTGAAGCCTATGAAGAGGCCGCTCATGAGATTACTTCACTCCTTTCACGCAAACCCGGGAACAAGGCTCTGAAGAAGAACCTTGCCCGGTGCACATTGAAAGCCGAAAAGTTTCATGAAGCGGGGGTATTATACAAAGAACTGCTGAAGGATGAGCCCGATTCGATCCTATACCTCCGCTCCCTTACCTACAGTCTCGAAAAAATAGGGAATTTAACGGAAGCGACCAATCTGCTCGAGCTTGCGTCACAATATTTCAAGAACAAAACGGACGTTCTTCTCCCTCTTGGCGTCCTGTACTTCAAGGGTGAACGATACGAAGAATCGTCAAGGGTATTCCGCAGTATAATCGAAAAAACACCGAAAGAATGGAGAGCGTACCAGAATCTTGCCGTAGTCTATAAGGCGATAGGTCAGGATGACTTCGCAGATAAGTTCCTCGATATAGCTCAGAAATATCGAAAAGAGCGTGAAGAAGCTGTTAAGTAAAAAAACCGGCTATTCACTAATCCACATTTTCCAGACTGAACTGGGCAACGGCCAGATTTGCAACAGGCACGGAATACGAAGAACAGGAAACATAGTTCAATCCGCTTTCCATACAAAACTGTATATTTTCAGGAACCGCTCCATGCTCTCCGCACAGTCCGAGCTTAATGTTGGGGCGTGTCATCTTTCCCCTTTGCACGGCCAGGGCGACAAGCTCTTTCACATGATCGTTCAATATCTGAAAAGGATTGCTTTCTAAAATATCAAACTGGGTGTAATCAGGCATAAAACTGTTGAAGTCATCTCTTGAAATACCGGTTGCCGTCTGGGTCAGATCGTTGGTGCCAAAGGAAAAGAACTCGGCATAACGGGCTATTTCTCCCGCTCCAAGGGCTGCTACGGGAAGCTCGATCATTGTTCCGATTTTATATGGAACCGGTTTTGCGGCCATCTTTTTGCGTACCTCTTCTTCCACATCAACCAAACCTTTGATCGACTGACCTTCGATCTTCTTTCCGTAAATAATGAGCTTGAGCTCGCTCGAGTTCATTATCAAGGGAACCATAATCTCCGGATGGACATTTATCCCTTCTTTCTGCAGAGAGTAAACCGCTTCAAAAATTGCGCTCATCTGCATCTCGTAGATCTCCGGAAATGAAACGGCAATCCGGCAGCCCCTGTGACCCAGCATCGGATTAAACTCGTCCAGGGTGTCGCAGCGGGCCTGGATCTCTTTCCTGGCCAGCTTCTTACTCCCTTTATTCATATACTCGACAAGGGTATCCATCTCTTCGATATTGTGGGGAAGGAATTCGTGAAGCGGGGCATCCAACAAACGGATTGTCACTTCCTTACCTTCCATGGTCTTGAAGATCTTGTAAAAATCAACCTTCTGTATGGGTTTGAGTTTTGACAGCGCCTTGATCCTCTCTTCCTTCGTATCCGACAGGATCATCTCGCGGAACAGGTTTATTCTATTTTCCTGAAAGAACATGTGCTCGGTACGGCACAGCCCGATACCTTCTGCGCCGAAGCTCAAGGCAAGCTTGGCATCCTTTGGTGAATCCGCGTTGGCCCGGACATGAAAGCCTTTGATAAAAGGTTTAATCAACGAGATAAGATCGAGGAGACCCGATTCCTCCGGATCCGGTTCTATCAATTCCGCTTTTCCGAGAAAAATCTGTGGTTCTCCGTGATTCGGCACATTGAGAGTAATGTAGTCCCCTTCTGAGAAGACCAAATTACCCAGCATTGCTTTATTTCCTCGAATGCGAAGCTCCGGCTTAACCAGCGAAACCTTGCCGTATTGCCTGGCAACGACCGATGCATGGGCTGCGTAACCGCCTTCGTTGGAAAGTACACCGGTAGACACCTCGATCGCCTTTACATCCTCTGCAAACGTGGCAGACATGCATAAAATCATACTGGTGTCCATGTCCTTCTGCTGTGCCGCTTTATAAGCATCGAGGAGACTCTTCGTGCTGAAAAAAATCCTGCCTACAGCAGCTCCCGGAGCGCCCGAAATCCCTCCTTCCAGCACCTTGAGATTCTTCGTCGAGCTCGAATCCACTACAGGGTGAAGAACTTCGATCAACTGGGTGGGTTTTATATTTCGGATAACATATTCAGAATCAACCTTTTTTCTCGAGAGCAGATCGAGTAGAGTTTTTATATCCGATTGGGTGGATTTCGTCATGACCGGTCGCTGATCGATCAGCCATAATTTCTTGTTCTCTATTGTAAAGCGTATAGAACGAATTTCCTTAAAATGGTCTTCCACCTGAGTGGCAGTTTTCTGCAGCTTCTTTAAATAAGCCGGCATAATACCGTTGATATCCTGACCTTCGGCGCCAATGTCATCGAATTTACCCTGGTAGAACTCCCCCTGAAGCTTCTTTTCTCCGGTATTGATGTTGCGGGTGTAGAACATACCGGAGGCGGAATCTTTACCGTAGTTGCCGTAGACCATGGGCTGTATCAGTATGGCTGTATCGTTCTCCTCCAGCACATCCAGCTTGAGAAGCCTGCTAATCCTCTTGATCGCAATTTCCAGCTGCCCATATGCGTCGTCAAAGAAACCGACGGGCAGAAGCGGCTTGTATTTCTCTATAGCCGTTTTCGTCTCTTCCAGGGACAGATCTTTAGACATATCCTCGTCGATGCTTTTAATTGCTGCATCAAGCTTATCCATATCTTTCGAGCGGTTCTCTAATTCCGCTATTTTAGCTTCGATGGTGAGATTCCCCTTGAATAAAAAGAGCACCTCATGATGGGCAAAATGGGGTCCCACGAATTTGCTGAAGCCATCCAATGTATCTTTTACCAGGCCATAGTCATGAAGGAGACTTGGATAAGCGGTAATTACGATATTAGGACTGATAACTATCTTGACCAGCATGGGATTACCCGCATCCCCAAAAATCTTTCCCGTGCTGGGCTCTATTTTCGCAAATGCTTTCTTCAAATGAGGGATAATCGATACCTCTTCCAACTCTGCCGATACACTTGCATCAATAATAAAGCCGGGTATAATGGGAAGCTTCATGGATGCAAGCTCCATCTCGCTCCTACCCCTGACGCCTATCCTGTCTAGAATAGTCTCCTTAGTAGCAAATTCGCTTTCGTTGAAAAAGTGTATATTCGATTTCATCGTCTTCCTCGCGTCATAGATACTTAAAAAAGTTCGAGAACTTTGTGGGGATGGCCCTTTAAAAAGGCTTCGAACATGTGGCTTGCGCCCTGTCTGAGGTACTTCTGTAATTTAGCTACATCCTTGATCAGTTCACCGGCAACGGCTATCATTATCGCTGTCCCTCTTTTCACCTTTCCCCATTTGAACAGAGTATTAATATCTTGAATACGCTCCCCTTCGTAGAACACAAAAACTTTAAGCCCTTGATTGTAGGTTTCGTAACTTTCAATTATTTTTTTCCACGCTTCCACATTACCGTTGTGAAACAGCTCATTAGTAACCGTAATGCCGTAGAGGGGAGTCATGCGGCCTTTCGGGGCAGGGGCTGCTGCCGGCTGCGGTGCTGTGACTTCCGGCGCCGCTTTCGCCTGCGCTTTTCCAGCCGGCGCCGCTTTTCTTTTTCTTACACTTTTTTTCGGCGCTTTAACAGGTCTGGGTATGCGTTTTACCGGCG
>CBDUZM010000239.1:0-5479 GCA_965371685.1 uncultured Spirochaetaceae bacterium
GGCCTCTGCGGCGGTTAATAAGGCGCGCTACTTTTGGGACGATGCAATCGTCTCCGGAGCGGATGCTGATACACTAACGGCCTAGCTGGTAGCTGCCCTGGCCCGGGTATATCCGGACACCAGCTTTTCCGAGATGTTCTGCCCTGACTGGGAAAAAGGAACCATCTTTTTAAGCCATATGGGTGAGTTCAACTATCGCCTGGCAGAGGGAAAGGCCAGGCTGATAGAGATGGACTACGATCTGAGTGATGCGGAGAATCCTGTTCTGGCCGCCGGCAGGTTCCGACCCGGTGAGTTCTTAGTGGTTAACCTTCAGCCCCTGAACGCGGGATACCGCCTGATTATCGCACCGGCTACGATGATCGGGGTGACAGGAAAAGACAATATGTCGGACAGGGTCCACGGCTGGTTCAAGCCCCGGCTTCCCATTGAAAACTTCTTAGCGGAGTACAGCCGGCAGGGCGGTACACACCATCTGGCGATCAGCTACAGCGCCTCTATCAGGCTGGTCGAAGCCTTCGGTCAGATGATGGGTTGGGAAACAGTGCTTATTGGCTGAGATGGATAGAGCAGTCGTAGAGCAATCTTTCATTATCAATATGGGTCCGTCAGAAGCTGGAGTACAATAGGTAAGATGGACGAATTTTTCCAGGTGGAAGACGAGCGGATAAGCGTTAAGGTGAAAATCCGGCCCGGCGCCGGGATAAACAAAATTCTGGGAGTCCGGAACGGTGAGTTGGTCATCAAGATCAAAGCTCCCGCCGAAAAGGGAAAGGCAAACAAAGAACTCATTTCCTTTCTTGCCGGAAGCACCGGAATATCGAGAAGCGCAATTCTCATTCGCTCCGGAAAGCTCTCACGCCACAAGGTCATTTACCTGGACCGCGGCGCCCTGGAATTCTTTAAAGCGCTGATTTGAAGCAAGAAAATTGCAGGATGGGTCGGCATCTTAAAAATAGAGGAGACTGCTGCGGTCAGTCTTCCCTCGAGATGAGGAGTATTTTAGGATCCAGCTTCAGATGCATATCCGGGACAACAGGCGAGCCGTGATCTTTGACCAATTCTATGTGTATGTAACCCTTCATCGGTATCAGAACGATGAGAATCGAGATAAACTTATCAAAGCGGATTACGGAAGAATCGATCCGGCGATTGTCTTCAGCCTCTGCTCCTTCTGCAGGAATTTTTTTCGTTGCACTGAACCAGATTTCCAACTCCATTTCCTCGGCGAAGTTCTTGAAGTGGCTTATGTCTTCCTCTCTGGCGCGTGAAAAGTCGAAGCCGTCAACCACTATAACACTGGCTGGAAAATGACCTGCGCTTATCATGGATTTCAGACTTTTTATAACCCGTAAAACTTCCGGCCCATCCTGGTTGAAGTTCATAATAACCCGTTTTTTAACTATCTCATCGTGTACCAGTAGAGCGGAGTCCAGGTTGTGACGCTTCTTTATCTCGCCGAAAATATCCTCATACCAGTCGATGATGTGGTTGGTGCTGGAGGAGAAGGAGACATGAATGACCGGCTTATCCCGAAAGAGCTGATCAGTTGCCAGGTGAACTAGAAAAGCGGTCTTGCCCACACCCCGCCTCGCAGTTATTACTCCCAGGTTGCCCTTGCCAAGGCCGCCGTGGGTTGACTTTTCCAATATCCTTAATGGGCTTCTTTTTATTAATTCCGCTTTAACCATCCTGCTTGCCTCCTTTCTGATACGTGTGAATGAGCTCTTCCGCGATTCCCGGAGAAACCGGATTGTTGCGTTTAAATTCCATGGAAAATTCTGCCTTGCCCTGTGTTAAGGATCTCAGGACTGTAGAGTAGCCGAACATTTCGCTTAAAGGAACTTCCGCTTCGATCCTGGCAGAGTGAGAATCTTCCGAAGAGCTTATAATTGTACCTCTCCGCTGGTTAAGGGAAGCGAAAATGCTTCCTTGATATTCTGCGGGACATTCAACCTCGACTTTCATGAGCGGTTCAAGAATCTTCGGGACTGCTTTAAAGTATGCCTGCCTGAAGGCGCCGATCGCAGCCTGCCGAAATGCCATATCCGAAGAGTCCACCGAATGAGAGTTGCCGTCCCTGAGCACGACCCTGATCCCCGTTACAGGGAAGCCGATCAAGGGTCCTTTGGATAGGCAGGACTGGAAACCTTTATCGCAGGCGGGGATATACTCTATGGGTACAGCGCCTCCTTTGATTTCGCTTTTAAAACTGTAACGCTCGTCGGGATCGGGTTCTATCCATCCTGCAATCCTTCCGAACTGTCCCGAGCCTCCCGTCTGTTTTTTATGGGTGTAATCGAAATCCGCCAGCTTTGTGACTGTCTCACGGTAGGCGACCTGCGGCATGCCAGTTTCCAACTCTGTTCTGTATTCCCTCCTGATGCGTTCGAGGTAGACATCGAGGTGAAGCTCGCCCATTCCCTGGATTACCGTTTCGTTTGATTCGGGATCCACGTAAGAGCGGAAGGTGGGATCTTCCCTGGTAAAGCGATTCAACGCTTTGCCGAGATTATCCGCAGAATCTTTGTCCATCGTTTTGACGGACAGGGAAATGACCGGATCGGGCACATACATGGATGTCATGGAGAGATGACTGCCCGGCTGGACAAATGTGTCCCCTGACCTGCAGTCGACACCGAAAAGCGCTACTATATCTCCGCACTGAGCCCGTTCGATATCTTCCATGCTGTCGGAATGCATGCGAATCAGGCGGCCGACTTTGAACTTTTTCCTGCTCCTTACATTGTAGAGCTCTGATCCCTTCGCTATAGATCCCTGGTAAATCCGGATATAGGTGAGCTGGCCGTACTGGCCGTCCTCCAGCTTAAATGCCAGGGCTACGGGGGATTTAGATGAATCCGCAACGAGTTCGACTTCTTTTTCTTCTTTTTCCAGATCGAGTGCCGAGTTATTTACCTCTGAAGGAGAAGGGAGATAGTAAATCGCCGCATCGAGAAGTGTCTGGATCCCCTTGTTTCTGTAGGCGGATCCCATAAGCACCGGGGTTATCTCCATAGCAAAGGTGGCTTTACGGACAGCCTGCCGGATTTGATCGACTGTCTCCTTCCCCTCGAGATATGCCTCGGCCAGATCATCAGAGTAGAGGGTGAGGACATCCATCATCGCCTCCCTATTCTTGTGAGCTTCATCGACATGGGATGGCGGGATTTCGTCTTCACGGACTTCGGCGCCGTCGCTTCCATCAAAGTACATGGCTTTCATGGTTATCAAATCCACAATGCCTTCATGCTTTTCTTCAAGCCCGATGGGGATTTGCAGAAGGACGGCATTCTGCCCGAGCTTTCCCTTGAGTTGTTTCGCAACACGGTAAGGATTGGCGCCGGGCCGGTCATTCTTATTGATGAAGGCGATGTGCGGGACTCCGTAGCGTTTGAGCTGCCTCTCCACTGTGAGGGTCTGGGACTGTACTCCTCCCACGGAACAGAGCACAAGGATAGCGCCGTCTAAAACTCGAAGAGCTCTCTCCACTTCGATTGTGAAATCCACATGCCCCGGTGTGTCGATTATATTGATGGAGTAGTCTCTCCATGTCACATTGGTAGCGGCCGAAGTAATGGTGATACCCCGCTCCCGCTCCAGCTCCATGGAATCCATAGTGGCGCCCACACCGTCTTTACCTCTCACCTCGTGCATGGCATGTATCTTCTTGCAGTAATAGAGAATTCTTTCGGTAATGGTGGTCTTACCCGAGTCTATATGGGCGCTTATTCCGATATTTCTCATTTTAACTTGAGCTGTTTCCATCTCGCCTTTCCCCTTTTTACACTTCAATAATATTTACCTGTTGCTTATGGCAGGCATTTGTAGATTATTCTTATCTTTTCGGGGGAAATCTAAATGTATGTATAAACGGGCGGAAAGTCAAGAAATTCAGCCTAACCGTCCCTTCCGTCCGAATATTTGCAGGGATAGAAGCGCCAGCAGATAACAGAGAGCGCCGAAGAGGAAAAGGCGGGAGATGCCCAGGCCGAGGGAGATCTGCACTGCGAGTATCGATATAAGCACCGATGCGCTTCCATTCGCGGCCCACGCATATGCCCTCCGGGTTGGACTTTCCAGCAGGTGCCTGATGGCCATGGGAAAGGGAAAACCCAGCAGCAGAGCAGGTGGTATGAGGAGAAAAAGTGAAATAAGGATCCTGAGAAAGTATGATGCGGAAAGCAGGGAATGAGCCGCAAGAGGCAGCGCCCAGCGGGATGCGGCGGCAAGGAGAACCAATGCTGCAAGAAAGAATTTGAGCTTTTTTATGGGAAGGCGATCAGACAGGTAACCTCCTATTCCGGAGAAGAGCAGTAACGAAGCCAGCACAAAACTGAAGGAAAGTACAGGATCGCCTAAGAGAAAGGTATACTCTTGAATGTAGCCAATCTCCAGAAACATGAATCCTCCACCGATGCAGAGAAAGTAGATAAGGATGGGGGGCGGTTTCCCGGCCGTCAGCATTACGGGCAGGAAAAGCAGCAGGGCGCTGATAATGAGGGCTGCTGCCAGAAGCATAACAGTAAGCATCTCTCCTGTCAGGAGGAGCGAGTAGAATCCGCCGCCTATATTCCGCAGGAGCTCCCCCAGCTTACCCCAACGTAAGAAGCGATTAGGAAAGGGAATATCATCGGTCTGCGGGCGGATATCCAGCGGATATTCCCCGACAAACTCCCCGGTTTCGTCTTCGAACAGCGAAATCACGGATTCGAAGTAATAAGGCGCCTCCAGTACGTTGTAACGGTTCACATCTTCTCTCTTGATGCCGGGGTAGTATATAAAATCGAAATTCATTTTACGAACAAAATTCGCCAGAAGCTGTATTCGCGCACCGGAGAGAGGCGCCCGGCTGACGAATAGTGAATAAGAATCGTAGTTGCGAATCATGGCGATATGATCTTCCGGACGAACCGGGTGCTGTGCCGATAAGGCATCGATCGCTGTCATGACAAGCCGTAGGGAATCGGAAGGCGGCATCAGCAGCCGCCTGGCTATGACGAGAATTCCGGAACTGCTCAGGCGGGAGAGATACCCTTGAAACGCTTCGAAAGTGAAGAGATACTCCTGAGAGAGGCTTTCCATTCCCGGTAGAGAGGATCCCCAACTGTCGATCCATATGATATCGAATTCATCTTGAGACCGGGCAAGGAAAATCCGGGGATTCTGATTTATTATGGTGAGGTTTTCCGTTGAGTAGTGTTTTTCAATGGCTTGAGCCAGGTAGGGCTGCTCCTCAACCAGGCAAATTTCCTCAATCCCGGCGTGCAGTGCATAGACGAGGGAGGTTCCGCCCCCTCGAGGGATAATAAGCGCTTTTTCCGCTTCCGGACAGAGAACAGTGCCCCCGTAGGCAAGACTGTAGGGTGGAAAACCGTAATCCCGGCCGCCGTTGGTACCGGGATTCTCACTGTAAAGCACATATGGCGCATCCCCGTCATTCATGATCGCTTCCTGTTCCGGAAGGATGCCTCGAAAC
>CBDUZM010000240.1:0-5479 GCA_965371685.1 uncultured Spirochaetaceae bacterium
ATCTCCGCCAGGTTGTGCTGTGCATCAGTCCCGGCGCCATCCAGGTCAGACTTCTTTTGAACATTTGCGGCACGGAAAAACCGAGCGTATCGGCATGATTGCCTGCAGCGTCAAATAGGTACCTGCAGATTGATTGCACTGAAACCCTCTGCTCTTTATCTATTTCATAGGTCCTGACCGTATAGGTTTCACTCCAGACTTTTTTATTGTCCAGCCACATATTGACTCCCCTCTTATGCCGGCATTATAATCGTTCATGCAGGCTGTTGGAAGAGTAAAAAGAAATACTACTTAACGGACACAGAAAAATGGTATATACTTATTTAAGGCAGATTCCCTTAATATCTCTGAATGTGCAGCTTAGAGAGGGAGCTTGCCAAATCGAGAAAGAGGAGAATAAAGTTATGAGATCCAAAAATCATCGATGGTATGGTCTCTTGCTTCTCATCATTACCACGCTCATTCTCTCGTGTGCTACAACGCCAGACGAAGAGGAGACCGTTTACGTACTTCCTGAAACCGAACGGAACCAGGCCATAGGACTGCGGCAGCAGATCGAGGAATATGATCTCGGATCGTTAGTCCAGACGGAGTATCAGTCCGCGGAAGCCAAGTATCTCGATGGAGACAAGGCGTACAACACTGACAACAAGACGTCGAAAGAGGCATTCGACGAAGCCGTCGCTTACTACCAAACGGTCATCGAGAAGGGTTTCCCCATTCTGACGGACAATACGAAAAAAGAAACCGATGCCTCCCTTGCTCTGGCAGACGAGCTGAAAGCCGGTGTTGCAGTGAAGGATGATTACGACAAGGCGAAGAAAGTTTACGGCAACGCAGTGGCCGAGCAGGAGGCGGGGAATTACGAGAAGGCCATCGAGCTTTTCGAGGAAGCCGACAGTCTGTTCCGGCAGGTTTATGAGAAAGCCAAAGAGAAAAAGGAGAAGGCCGAACTGGCAATCCAGGAAGCTCTGGACAGCCTGAAGGCGTCTGAAGAGAAGGCAAAAGAGGCTGAGCAAGCCATAGAAGAACAGGGGGACTGAAAATGAAAACAACACTTTTAAGAATAGCTGTTCTTACGGTTATCATGGTATTCGCAGCTTCTACGGCTTCCGGCCAGTCTCTTCTGGACAATCCGGATTATAAAAATGCGAAAGAGCTTCAGCAGAAAGCCCGGGAAGCTATGGATGCCGGGGACTATGATAAGGCTGCCGAATATGCAGAGGAATCCAAGGAGTACCTGGAAAAATCGGATGAGTATGTGGCCACCATGCTGCTTAAATATCGTGCCAATGGAAAGATACAGCTGGCCGAAGAGAAGCTCAGCTACGCCCGTGGAATCGGAGCGGAGGTCAGTGTACCGGAAACGTTTAATAAGGCAAAAGCCGGATTGGCTGACGCAAAAACGGCATACATCAGCGAGGACTACGAATCCAGCATGGAGTATGCAGATAACGTGATCTCTCTGCTGGAAGGGATTCAGCCGGTAAAAGCCGCCACTACCGAGGCTCTCCCGAAATACTACACAGTCCGCCTGATTCCCGAGAGGAGAGACTGCTTCTGGCTGATCGCTGAATATCCCTTCGTGTATGGTGATCCGTGGAAATGGCCTACCCTGTACGAAGCGAACAAGGATAAGCTGGAAGATCCTGAAAATCCACGCATCATCCAGCCAGGTATGGTTTTTGAGATACCGAGCATCGCCGGCGAGCTTCGAGAGGGAATGTATCAGCCGCCGGACGAAGAGAAATAGCTATAACCTGAGAGCAAACCGGGTTGGCGTACTGTCTCAATAATCATCCACCACCAAAATGGCCTGAAATTTACCGGAACAGCTTTCTCTTCCAGACACTGGCCCCGGCGGTGCCGAAGTAGAGCCACCGCTCATCTACCGACATCGTGAGGACGTTGGTGACGTTGTTTCTATGGTTCCTACCATGAGAACCGTTAATCCCTTATTCCAGGGCTCCCACTTCCGGCTGGCGTTTCTGCTGATAAATACCCCGTCTGCGAAGGTGGCCCGGAAGAGGATTTCCGGATCTACGATGATGTTGTAGAATTCCTGGTTCACGTTGAGCCCTTCGGTAATGGGGAACCAGGGGGCTCCGCCGTCCTCACTCTTCATCACCGTCCCGTATCAGGGTCAAGCTATGTAAAGACTGTGTTGTCTAAAGTGCCTTACCTTTACGAAAAACATCATTCATTATAATGATTCGCGGCTTTTTAGGGATTTAACTTACCCGTGATCGGAATGAGATCGACCAGGCGCTTTATATGACACGCCAGGCGATTGGCAAATCCATTCAAAAAGTGGGCTTGATCCTGATGAAAGCGGCAAGTCGTATCGAAGAGAGGGAGTCGCGTTAAGAGCGGCTACCGGAGGACGAGTCTCATAATCCTGTCTCTGGCGGCCTCTTTCAGCGGGTCAAAAGCGATGCTCACTGAAGAGTCGTCCTTTGAAATTCGGATGACTTGAGCCTTTAATGTTATCCGGCTGGATTTATCCGTATAGAGCACCAGGAGGAGCGACCGGCCTACATCTAAGTGCAGGTCCGGATGATTCTGAAGGCGTGCGCCTCCTCCGCTCAGGTCCAGCAGCCTGGTCTTGACAAAAGACTCCTCCGGTTCTTCCGTATCCACAGGCTTTACATATGCCGGCAACCGTGTAATCTTTCGGAAATAACGCCTTTTCTGGGTCCTCTTAATACGAAGCGAATGCTTGAGGTAAACTTTCCCGTCTGAAACTTTCAGTATCCTGGTGTCCACTGAGTAGAGACCTGTGGATCTGACTATCTGTAGTTTCACGTTTTGTCCCTTCTTGAAAGGCGTGTCGATATTAACTACGAGAGCTTCTGTTGCTACCGACTTGACAACACCATGGAAGGAGATAAACTTTTTCGAGGACGGGATTCCCGCAGAGAGAGTAACCGGGGTTCCCTCCTCCAGCTCTTCCGTGTAGTGAAGAGTTCCGGAAGATCCTCTTCTAATCAGACCGAGCTTGACCCGGAGCTGTGCGGTACGGGATTCTGATATCTGACCTTTCTCTATCATTCTGTGAGCTGCGGCGTTGAACGTCGAAGGATTGTTGAGAAGGGCGGGCATGTCGCTTTCCTTTCCCCTGGGAAGGAAACGGACCAATTCCATAAGGTCCTCTTGATCGGCAGCAGCGAGGCTGCGTTTTGTCAATCCATTCTCGAAAGCTTTCCTTGCTCTTTCGATTCTCTTGCGTTTTTCCTTCCTCATGAACAGGATGAGGAGGGTGATCAGGGCTGCAAAAAGGGCGAGAATTAGAACTATGTTGATGATAAGCTCAAGGGGGCTTTTCTGAAAATCCTGTGCAATACTGTCCCAGTATTCCCGCAGTTTGATCGGATCGAGGATAATCATTAACTATTTGTAGTCCCATCCGGCTAAAATGTCAAAGGTATGCCGGGCGACTGCTGAGTACGGCGCCTCAGATCTGGTTTACGCTGTAATTCGGTTTTCCTGTTTGCAGGACACTTGCAACGTTCAGAGCTGTTTTCGTTTTGAGCTCCACGAGAGATTCTTCGCTGTAGTATCCTGTGTGATCCGAGAGTATCACGTTATCCAGCTTTTTCAATGGGCTGGAGTCGGGAAGAGGCTCTGCGGCAAAGACATCCAATCCTGCTCCCTGTATTCTGCCGGATTGCAGCGCTTTGCATAGGGCTTGTTCATCGAGCAGCGGACCGCGGGATGTGTTTATCAGGATGGCTGTGGGCTTCATTTTCTCAATCTCTTCTTTTCCTATTATTCCTTTCGTCTCCTCTGCGAGAGGGGCATGAACGGAAATATAGTCGGAACTTTCAAGAAGAGTGTCAAGATCCACCGGTACGGCGCCGTTTTCCCTGATGTTTTCCGGTTTTACATAAGGATCGTAGGTAATAACCTTAGAGAGCTCCAGGCCGGATACTTTTTTATGCAGTGCTCTGGCAATCGCACCGTAACCGAGTAATCCGAGGACCTTTCCCTTTATCCGGTAGCAGGGGTATTGATCTATTAAATTCCAGCCTCCTTGGCGTATTCGACTGTCCTTATACGGGATTTTTCTGATACAGCTTAAAAGAAGGGCAAGCGCGTGATCGGAGACATCCTCAAAAGCATAATTCGGCACATTCGCTACCCATATTCCGGATGCAGTGGCTGCTTCCACGTCTACGTTGTCATAACCGACTCCATAACGTGAGATAATCCTGCACTTTTTCATTTTATTGATGATCCGTTTATCGATGGGGTAGAGGTTTACCAGTACACCGTCTGCCTCTCTTACAGCCTCGAAGGCTTCGGCCTGCGATACCGGTTTGTACGCCTTAACGGCTGCACCGGCTTCTTCCAGTACCTTTTCTTCCTCCCGATAGTTTCCGAAACGGTCATCCAGTATCACTATACAGTATTTGCTCATTACAGTATTACCTCCTGCTGCAGCGGAATCTGAGATTGATTGTAGTCCCCTATCCTATAGAATATGCCCGTATTGTACAATCTTTTTTATTCATAAAATTTACGCTATACCTATAGCGGATCTCTTGGCGCCGTTAAAGAATTCCTGCCAGGAAAAGTCCGAGGAGAATGGTAACGAGCATACCGATGAGCATTGTCCGGCCGATCCAACGGTGTAAAATCCGGTATCCGGGTTTGTGGTCTCGTTTTTTCCTAAGAATGTTGTAACCCAGAATCGGATTGAGGGTCATTGAGATTATAGTGATCAATCCCACAATGGAATGTACGACTCGAAAATGCACCCCTGTACTGACAGAAACCATGTAGATTGCTATGGCAAAGCCCAGGATACCGCTTGCTGCGCCGAACCATTCGAGCAGCCTATGAGTTTTAAGCCATCCGCGTTTTTTCTTATAGTAGCGGGATACCAGCATACCGGTAAGCATAAGCATAAAAGAGGCGCTCATTAGAAAAGCATGGACAGGCCAGAGCTCTGCATAGCCCAGTCTCAAGGCATTGGTTTTAGCTGCCAGGGGCAGTGCAATCATTAGAATAAAGAAGATGAGAAAGACTGTTTTACGAATTATACTTGATCTCCTTCAACGAGTACCTTTCCTTTTTAGATTACATAATTTATTCATTTCTTACAAGAAAAGTTTTATTATTTGCTCTTTTCAATATGATTGTGTAGGATAAGTGTGAGTTCAGGAGAAAACTATTATATAATGTTTTGCGTATAATAGAGGTACAGAATGATTGATTTTCTAAACATTAAGCCACCTGACGATCTTGGTTGCGGAACTGGTAGTCTCATGGCTACGGTACTTGAATACTTTCCGGATGTAGAAGTTATTGGAATTGATTTTGATCCCACTGTGCTATTCCTATCCAACGCAAGACTCATGCCTTTCAGTCACAGGGCAAAAATAGAATATTCAAAAGCTCTTAGAATCGATATTAAAGAAATACCTATCGCAGGTTATATAAACTAACCCAATAAATATTGAATTAATAAAAAGAA
>CBDUZM010000241.1:0-5478 GCA_965371685.1 uncultured Spirochaetaceae bacterium
TTTCCTGGTACTTCAACTTCCCGAGATAGCCCTCCACGCTCCCGGGCGTGACAGAAAGCTTGAAGTCGTCCTTCCTGCTCTCCCCCAGGACTATTCCCTTCTTCACAGCCTTTCGTGCGATTTTACGCAGAACATTGGCTATTTCTCTCTCCAGATTACGGACCCCGCTCTCCATGGTATAGTTGCGGACGATCTTCAGAACGGCCGCCCTCTGAAACTTTATAGAAGCCCAGGAAAGGCCGTTTTCTTCCAGCTGTTTGGGTATAAGGAACTGCTCGGCTATTTTTTCCTTCTCAAATTCCGTGTAGCCGGAAATTTCGATAATCTCCATCCTGTCCCGCAGAGGATAAGGGATTTGGTGCACCGAATTTGCTGTGGTTATGAACATAACGTCCTGCAGGTTGTAAGGCACTTCCAGGTAGTGATCCACAAAGGTGGAATTCTGCTCCGGGTCCAGGACCTCGAGCATGGCAGAGGCAGGATCGCCTCTAAAGTCGGAGCTCATCTTGTCTATCTCATCAAGAAGAAAAACGGGATTTCTCGTGCTGGCTTTCCTCATGTTCTGGACGATCTTTCCCGGAAGGGCGCCGATGTAGGTTTTCCTGTGCCCCCTTATTTCCGCCTCGTCTCTTACGCCGCCGAGAGAGACCCGCACAAACTCCCGGCCCAGGCTGCGCGCCACCGAGCGGCCCAGTGAGGTTTTTCCCGTTCCCGGAGGTCCTATGAAGCAGAGAATAGGTCCCTTCACTTTGTCTTTAAGTTGGCGCACAGCTATGAAATCGAGAATTCTTTCTTTAACTTTCTTCAGCCCGTAGTGATCCTCGTCCAGTATCCGGCGGGCTTTCTCTATGTCCTTGTTGTCTTGTGAAAATTCCTTCCACGGAAGATCGCAGATCCATTCCAGATAGGTCCTTAAAACACCGGATTCAGGAGAAATGGGTTGAAGACGGGCCAGCCTCTTTACCTCTTTCATGCATTTTTCCAATGTTTCTTCAGGCAGGCCTTTCTCCTTTAGCTTCTCCTCCAGTTCCACGGCGCCGGTTGGATCGTCCTTACCCTCATTACCCAGCTCCTTCTGGATCTCTTTGAGCTGTTCGTTGAGAAAATACTGTTTCTGGTTGTTCTCCAGTTTCTTCCTAACCCTGGAATGTATTTTCTTCTCAAGCCGTAAGATCTCGATCTCTCCAAGAAGGATAGAGGTAAGCCTCTCAAGCCTGGAAGCCGGGTCGGAGATAGAGAGAAGCTCCGCTTTCATTCCCAGCTTCAGAGGGACATTCGCGCAAATCGCATCGACCAGCCGGTCGGGTGTATCAATCTTCTCTACGGTGCTTAGTACCTCCTGAGGCACTTTCTTCAATAGATTGGAGTATTGAAGGAATTCCTTTTGAACACTTCGAACCAGAGCGGTGATTTGAGGAGTTACGATACTGCTATCCCTGATGGGTTTTACCTGAACTCTAGTTATACTGGTCTCTTCCGATAAATTGACGATTCCCGCCCTTGCAGTACCTTCTACCAGCAGCCGGATCGTACCGTCCGGCAGCTTCAATCTTTGAAGGATACGGGCAACGGTGCCCACACGGTAGATATCCTCCGAGGATGGCTCTTCTGTCTGGGTCTGCTTTTGGGTTGTTAAGAACACAACCTTCCCCCGGCCCATTGCCTCCTCAACGGCCTGAATAGAGCGTTTCCTCCCCACGAAGAAAGGAACCACCATGTGAGGAAAGACCACTATATCCCGGAGGGGGATCATTGGAAGCTCGTTTTTTTTCAGGATTTTCATGCGGTTTTCTTTTTATCTATGATGACCACTTCCGGTTTTTCGGAATTATCCACTACTTCCCGGGTTACCACAACACGTTTCTTTCCTTTTTGAGATGGAATGTCAAACATGATTTCCATCATGATCGATTCCACGATAGACCGAAGGCCTCTGGCGCCTGTTTTCCTGTCCAGAGCCTTCTGGGCAATAGCCTCGATTGCATCATCGGTAAAGGTAAGCTCCACGTCATCCAAACCGAGTGAAGTGGTATACTGCTTGACTACGGAATTTTTAGGTTCGGTAATGATCTTCTTGAGAACCTCTTTATCCAGCTCATCGAGGGCTACGGTAATAGGCATACGCCCTACGAACTCAGGGATGAGTCCAAAGCGAATGAGATCATCCGGATGCAGGTGAGTGAAAAGCTCTGAAAAGTTCTTTTCGCTCCTGGCCTTGATATCCGCGCCGAATCCCATAGGATGTTCCGCCACCCTCGATTCCACAATATTGTCCAGACCGACGAACGCACCTCCGCATATGAAGAGGATATTGTTTGTATTGATCTTCAGCATTTCCTGATTGGGATGCTTACGCCCCCCCTGGGGCGGCACGGAGGCCACGGTGCCTTCAATAATCTTCAGAAGAGCCTGCTGCACTCCTTCTCCCGACACATCCCTGGTAATGGAGACATTTTCCCCTTTTCTGGCGATCTTATCGATCTCATCGATATATATTATACCCTTCTCCGCTGCAGGCAGGCTGTTACCCGCATTCTGAATGAGCTTGAGAAGTATGTTTTCCACATCCTCTCCGACGTATCCCGCCTCGGTCAGGGTCGTTGCATCCGCAATAGCGAAGGGAACTTTCAGCTTCCTTGCCATAGTTTTTGCAAGCAGGGTCTTGCCGGTGCCGGTAGGACCAATCAGCAAGACGTTCGCCTTTTCCAGCTCCACCTCATCTTCGACATTCTTTGCCAGCGCAACCCTCTTATAGTGGTTGTATACCGCCACGGAAAGCACTTTCTTTGCCTGCTCCTGGCCCATCACGTACTGATCGAGATATCTTTTAATCTCCTTCGGAGTGGGTATTACCTCCAGGAATTCGTTGGAAAGAACGTCTTCCTCTTCATCGAGGATCTTTTTACAGACATTGACGCATTCATCGCAGATATAAACTCCGGGACCGGCAATCAACCGACGGGCTACATCTGCGCTCTTTCCGCAGAAAGAGCAGACTTTCTGTCCTTCATTCTTTGTTATTCTTCCCATTTTTTCCTCTCACCAATATATCATCTATCAAACCGTATTTGATGGCATCTTCCGCCGACATGAAGAAATCCCTTTCCAAATCCTGCGATATCTGCTTCTCAGGCTTTCCCGTATGAAGAGCAAAATACTTGATGAGGAGTTTTTTAACCCGGATTATCTCTCCCGCCTGCCTGCCGACATCAGCGGCCTGGCCCGATACGCCCCCCCACGGCTGGTGTATCAGAATACGGCATGAAGGCAGCGAGTATCGTTTCCCCGCCTTCCCGCAGGTCAGGAGGAGCGCCCCCATGGACGCCGCCTGGCCCATACAGATCGTCTGTATGTCCGGACGGATATACTGGATGGTATCGTATATAGCTAAACCCGCTGTGACCGATCCGCCGGGGGAATTGATGTAAAGCTGGATATCCTTTTCAGGATCCTGGGACTCCAAAAACAGCATCTGTGCGATTACCAGGTCGGCGACCGCATCGTGGATTTCGCCGTCAAGAAAGACGATCCTGTCTTTGAGAAGTCTTGAAAATATATCGTAAGATCTCTCGCCTATTCCTGTTTGCTCAACGACAATAGGCACTAAAGTACTTGCTTTTTCAACCATGGCTGTTTCCTGAAATTTTTAGTCCTTTTCCTGCATCATTTCCATAAATTTTATTTTTTTCCCTTTCTTGATCCGTGCACTTGCCAGGAGCAGGTCGTGGATCTTTTCAACTTTCTTGTTATCTTTAATATAATCCATAAGATCGTTGCTGACAAACTGGGATTTTAACTCATCGAAGTCGCGTTTTTGATTCTCCGCTTCCTTCCTGATTTCGGCATCCATCTCCTCCTCGCTGACTTCGACCTTTTCCTCCTCGCCTATCCGATTCGTGACCAGCCGGTTCATCAATCCATTTTCAACCGATGGTCTCCATTCGTTAAATAGATCGTCTCGGGATTTACCCTGTTTATCCAGCATTTGAAGAACCATCTTTTCATCATACCCAAACCGGTGTACAAAATTCTTCCATCGAAGACTGAGCTCTTGCCGAACCATGGATCCGGGGAGGGGTACTTGAGAATCAGCCGTTATCTTTTCAACAAGCTGTTTGACATTCAGCTCTCTGGTCCTGGCGCCGGCTGCTTTCTCCAATCGCTTCGAGATATCGGCTTTCATGTCTTGAAGCGTCTTATACTTTTCGCTCACATCCTGGGCCAGCTCATCATCGAGTTCCGGAAGTTTCTTTTCCTTTACAGCGGTTATTTTAACTTTCAGTCGAATATTCTTCCCGGCCAGTTCTCCGATTTCAAAATCCTCCGGGTATTCCTTTTCCAGCACTTTCTCGCCGTCCTTCTTCATGCCTATGATATCATCGTCGATCTTATACAAATTGTAGCCTGAGCCTACCGAAAAGGTGAAACCCTCTCTCTTAGTATTTTCGACCTCGCCGGCACTTTCATCAAGCTCCACGTAATCGATAGTCACCGTGTCGCCTTTTCCCACTGCAGCATCTGCTTTGTCGATTACAACCGAATTCTGCTCTTGAATGGCGGCCAGTTCCCGGTCCATGTCCTCTTTCCTGATCTCTATAACAGGTTCCAAAATTTCCAGGTCCTTATACAGTCCCAATTCTACCCGGGGAAAAGTATCGTAGGTAACTACAAAGGAAAAAGGTTTTTCCAACTCGCATTTAGGCTCATCTTTTAATTCGGGAATAGAATAAGGCAGCGGTCTGTGCTCCACCTTTTCGAAAGCTTTTTCCAGTCCTTTTTCCAGCAGCTTCTGAGCCGTCTCCGCGAGCAGAGTGTCGCCGAACTTTCGAATGAGCACTTCCAACGGCGCCTTCCCTTTACGAAAACCTTTTACAGTGACTTTACTGCAGTATTCCTGAAGCAGGGAGTCGTATTCAGCCTTCACATCGTTTTTTGCCACGGTAACTTTTAGTTCCACCGCTGCATTCTCGAGGAGCTCTACTTTTGTTCTCAAAGCCATTTTCAACCTTCCGCTCAAAGCATCTTTTATACGAAATATTTCAGCCAGTCATATGCTCAAGGTATATACATAAAAGGCGATCTATTAAGATCGCCTTGGCTATCAAGCGGGAAACCGGACTTGAACCGGCGACATCCACCTTGGCAAGGTGGCGCTCTACCAGCTGAGCTATTCCCGCGTATAATTTGCGAGAGAAGGGACTCGAACCCTTACGCCAGAGGCACCAGATCCTAAATCTGGCGTGTATGCCAATTTCACCACTCTCGCATGTCTTACCATACGTCGAGAGGGAAGTCAACAGCTTCCCCGGGAAGCACTTCCCTTCTTGAGCCGTGAAGGGCTCGAACCTTCGACCCGCAGATTAAGAGTCTGCTGCTCTCCCAACTGAGCTAACGGCCCATCTTCCTATACACGCCCGGCAGGACTCGAACCTGCGACCTACGGATTCGAAGTCCGGCGCTCTATCCAGCTGAGCTACG
>CBDUZM010000242.1:0-5464 GCA_965371685.1 uncultured Spirochaetaceae bacterium
CCGCTTGATCTTGATCCGCCCCGGTCGGCACTTTGCAGCCGACTAGAACGAACGTGCCTTCGTTGGGCACTCATCTGAGCAACACCATCTTCTTCGTCTGCACGAAATCACCGGCGACGAGGCGGTAAAAGTAGATGCCGCTAGACACCTCTATCCCGCTATCATCACGGCCATCCCAGACTACCTCGTTGCTTCCTGCGTTTCTCATGCCATCAGCCAGTGTTCTCACTATACTGCCGGAAATATCAAATATCTTTATCGTAGCATGGGAGTTACTCGGCACGCCAAAGCTGATCGTAGTGGTGGGATTGAATGGATTGGGATAGTTTTGAAAAAGGTTATACGATGGCATCTCACTCGGCCTTCCATCCTCCGCGCTCTCGAGATCAAACTCCGGATCCAATCTCAACAGGTACTGGTTGGCGCAGCTATCCCCGTACGTTACATCGAACCACACGTTGTAACTCCCCCCCGGGTGATTGCTCAAATCGAAACGGTAACCACCCGTCTCTCCAGTACTCGTTTCGCCCTCTGCAATATCTCCGTAATGGCAAACCGGATCTGGAATGATCAGCCAGGGTATATCGGCATTCATCGTTACTGTCACATCATGCGCACTTCCCGGCCCCGAATTGAACACCTCGACTGCAACCTGCCAGATGGGCGGATCATACGATAACGATTGATAATCGACGAGGGTTAGCATCGGCTGCTCGCAAGTAACCGTATCTTCACATACTGATATCATGTGCGGATTATTGGACGTTCCATTATAGGCCGTGGTTCCGATACCGTTTGTCGCCGTTATAAAATACTCAAGGCTGCCTTCTGTCACTTCACCACCCGGGATCATCATAGCAATTGGATTTACCGGATTGTCTTCACAAAGCTCGCTCCAGCCAGGTTCGCCTGCCTGCCTGTAGTAAAGACAGGTGGTTTCAACACTAGAGCAATTATCTGATACTTCCCAAAGAACGTAGATATCCTGTCCCGTCACACAGGCTGCAATCGGTGTGTGGATTATCTGAACCGTATCTTCACATACTGATATCATGTGCGGATTATTGGACGTTCCATTATAGGCCGTGGTTCCGATACCGTTTGTCGCCGTTATAAAATACTCAAGGCTGCCTTCTGTCACTTCACCACCCGGGATCATCATAGCAATTGGATTTACCGGATTGTCTTCACAAAGCTCGCTCCAGCCAGGTTCGCCTGCCTGCCTGTAGTAAAGACAGGTGGTTTCAACACTAGAGCAATTATCTGATACTTCCCAAAGAACGTAGATATCCTGTCCCGTCACACAGGCTGCAATCGGTGTGTGGATTATCTGAAGATGATTGACGCTGTAAAACGTAAACGTTCCGCCCTGTACTTCATGAATCGGATGTCCATCGCTGCAGCGGGTGATCTGGACGGCGGGAGGATTAACTCCTGGGTGGCCGACGAGACTCACCGTGAAGGTATCGAAATCGGCATGATTTCTGACCGGTACCGTTCCCAGATGGACGATACCATAATGCCTTCCAAAGCGCTCACCCATACAGACACTGGCGGTAATAGAGATGCCACTCTCAACATCCCCCATGGCCGCCATAATGTATTCCGACCAAACCGGCATCAAGAATGCTGCATCGAGCGTTGACAGTACCAACCTGAATTCGCATGCATGCCCCAATACAGGACCGCTCCCCTGGATGTAATATATCCCCAGGTTAAAAATCTCGCCGGCGGGAAGCTCCGCATTATTTTCGTTGACCGCCGAATTGGCGAACAGCCCTATCATCGCATCCTGAGCGCTGGCGGAACCGACAAGCATTACCGCAATGAGCATACCGACTATCGATGCTTTCACTGGACCCTTCCTTTCCGGTCTGTTTGTTAAATTTTCCGCATCGAAACAGACTCGAGATTGATAGATAATAAACACAGAGTAAGCTGGTTGTTTGTCCGTACAGACTGGTGCCAAGCCCGATCAGAGAAACGGTTTTACGACAAAGATGCCTGATATTAAGGAGCACGGAAGCCGCAAATGATGCTATAAATGAATGGATACCCCTCACACATTCCTATAGAAAATTCCATGCCATTTCGAATGCGAAAAATCGGAAAATCCGCAAGGTGTCATCACTATTGTCATTAAAAATATTATGTGCGAGCAGATATATTTTAGCGGGATAATAACTGTGCTATTTCCCCCTGTTTATCCACTCACCTTGTGAAATATTTCCTAGCGGTTATTGAGCCGGGAACCGTTTTTATCGACAACTACCAAACCCCAACTCCTACCTGTGGTTTCTGTTTATACCGTCTGCATTGCAATATGTGCACTTACCTGATAGCGAGAGAAATCGTATCAAGAAACCGGCTGTGCCTTTCAGTTATTCCGTTCGCATTGCAATACTTGCACTTACCTTACGCAGGTCACATAATCAGCTCCAATGACCTAATCCCTATTCCTTTAATTTCTTTGAAATAAAATGGTGGGCGATACTGATGTTGAGGGTGTGGTTCCCCGCGTGTTGACTTAAACCATCGGCGTTATCTCACAGATCATATTTGCCTCTGTAATACGAGCCCGGACATCTGCCCCACCTAATCCATTGGGAGTCCCCTCGGCGCTCGATTGGGTCGAATCGCGTCGCTTGGGTATGCGCTGGAATCTGCATTTAATGGAAGGTCCAGGTGTAATCCCCCGCTGATATGAGTAAATTAACTATCTGCATTATAATTATAAAGAAAAACGGGGCAGACTAAATTAATTCATCGGCATTTTCAGCCGATCGAGTTGCGCCTTAGCATACCTATGTTCCACAAATCTACATACACCGGCTTGAACGCACTTGGAAAAATATTCCATTGCTCGTGTTGTATCGGGCTCGCCCCCATGCAATGATGGATGTATATTTAACAAGTAAGCCATCCCAATATAGTAATATGCTTCACATTGTTTAAGCTTCCTGGCCTCTCCGATATCACTCATTGATTTCTCTAGTACTGCTTCTTCTGTAGCATACCCAGCGTAATACCGGATTATTTCAGACAAATGATCATCTCCACTTATACTATCTGCTATACTTGACATATAGTCCAATGCCTCAGAATTTTTTCCGGCACCGTGCAGGGCAATCGAATAATAAAGATAGGTATAAAGCGATGAATTGTTAAACTCTGATGCTTTCTCTACATACTTTATCGCATCATCGTATCTTTCCATCAAAACACAAACGTTGCCAAGGTTGCCGTATGGGTAAAATAGTGTCGTGTCGGCTTCTATTGCCTGTCTGTACATCTCTGCCGCTCTTTCTAATTCTCCCAAACCAACATACATGCCTCCCATGATGTTTTTTACATAACCGGGACGATATTTCTTATCAAGTGCTTTGCGCAGCCAGACAATAGCTTTTTGATAGTCACATAGTGCCGAATAGACCTTACCAATTTCAGATAACGGCCTCCCTGCATCCGGCTCCAATTCGGAAGCGCGCATGTAATAGTCAATGGCTTCGTGATACTTGCCGAGATAGTACAACGCGATGCCAACTATTAAATTGTCCATGTAACTATTGATGTCGACCATCGTCGATGCCTTGTTTAGCAAGGCGAAAGCCTCGTCAAAACGACCCCAATCATAGTACAAAATTCCAAGGTGGATTACGGGGAATATCGATGACGGATCAAACTCAATGGCTTTCTTGAATTCATATTCCGTTTTTTGGTCGTTACGCATGACGTAGTACATAAAACCTAATAGATTATGCGAATAAGAATCAGTGGGATCTAATTGTATAGCAATTAATAAGGCATTGGTTGCTTCTTCCATTTTTTCCTGTTGATTATATATCAAAGCCTTCAGGTGAAGCGCTTCAACAAACGGAGGGTCGATTTGCTCTAGCAAAGATAAAGCCTTTTCAGGATCGGTATATTCATAATATGTGCCGGCTAATAGAAGGGCAATATTTGAAATTTCATTCGCTTTCATCTTTCTAATGCTCAATTGATCGGGGCTGGCAATGGACACATTCAACGCATCGGCATTTTTTCGTCTTATTCGCTGATAGGATTCCAAATAGGTCACATACGGCTGCACTTCGACTTCATCTCTCAATACATAAACTTCGCCCCATATAACAATATGAGCATTATGTTCTTCCCCAAGTCTTTTTGCCTGCGCGTGCGTGCGCACGGATTCGCCAATGGCATCATTCACCACTGATATTCCCGATTGGTTCTCCGAAATATCCAACACCTTTCTTTCTACGAGAGCCTTCATCACCTGACCTTCTTCAATTGCTTCCTGGCTCGATCCAAAGAACGGCGCTACAACAATCACAAACTCGTCTCCCGCCGCAGGGAGTATTTCGACCTTCCTTTCACTGTCTTCTGACCCCGGCCAGCGTGAATACAGAACATGCACGATGATAATAGCGGCAGCAAGCATCCCTACAGCCCGTACTAACGTATAGATGCGCCTCCTGGCTTTCGGCGGGGATCCAATCCCAGAGTCTGTTTTATATCGTTTCAGATCGGCAATAATATCATCTGCATTCTGGTAGCGATCTTTTTTATCCTTTTTAAGCATCATTGCTACAAGCTGCTGCAATCCTTTGGGAACCTGCGGCCTGATATTTCCGATGGGCTCCTGTTCCTCATGCACAACCTCATAACAAATTGCAGCCTCATGATCACCCCTGAACGGTTTAGTTCCCGTGAGCAATTCATAGAGAATGGATCCTAGCGAAAAAATATCGGATCGATGATCAACTTCCTCGCCCCTTGCCTGTTCAGGGCTCATGTAATCAATTGTTCCCATCGCAATACCGGCCTTCGTAAGTTTTACGTTACCGGCAAGCTTGGCGATCCCGAAGTCGATTATCTCGACCAACCCGTCTTTTGTAATAAGAATGTTCGACGGCTTAATATCTCTATGAATAATGCTTTTCCCGTGAGCCGCCGCGAGACCGGAAGAAATCTGAAGAGCAATATCTATTACTTCGTCAATATCAGTCAGCCCCTCATCAATAATGTCTCGCAGCGTTTTTGCCTCGTAATATGCCATCACAATAAATGTCTGCTTGTCAGGAGTTTCATCAATCTCATAGATCACGCCGATATTGGGATGATTGAGAGCCGATGCGGTCTTTGCTTCATGGACGAAACGTTGCTTTGATTTTTCGTCTTTACTCATGTGGGGGGGGAGTACCTTGATAGCCACGAAGCGGTCAAGCCTAAGGTCCTGGGCTTTGTATACGATCCCCATGCCGCCCGCACCGAGTTGCTCGAGAATCTTGTAATGCGATATAGTCTTACCTATCAAGACACTCTCTTGTTTTGTCAAAGTCGCATTCCCGCATGTATCGAAATAATCCCAAGTAGTACGTATATACTATAATGATTAAGCCCTTATTTACTAGCTGAACCTTCTGTTAATTCCGTCCACCTTGCAATACTTGCACTTACTGTA
>CBDUZM010000243.1:0-5440 GCA_965371685.1 uncultured Spirochaetaceae bacterium
CGATGCTGCCCATGCGCGCCATTCCTATTAAAATTAGCTGCCTGCTTGGGATGAAGGACAATGCATTTCCACGTATTTCCCCGGCCCTGGATTTCGATCTTATGGCCAAAAAACGGAAACTGGGTGACCGGTCCCGCAGAATCGACGATCGTTATCTCTTCCTGGAGAGTCTTCTTTCGGCAAGAGAAATATTCTACATCAGCTACGTAGGCCAGGGAATGGATAACAAGGATTATCCTCCCTCTGTACTGGTCAGCGAGTTATTGGACTATATAGAAGGGGGATTCGAGACCACGGATCCGGAAGAGACAATTCAAGACCGATTTGTAATCAAACACCGGCTGCAGGCTTTTAATCCCGGCTACTTTAAAAAAGGCGGAAGACTGTACAGCTATTCAGAGGAGAATTACCGTGCCTGCCTTTCGCTCCTGAAGGGAGGAAGGGAAGATACACCTTTTTTAAGTGAAGGCCTTTCTCCTCCGGATGATTCCTTTAAAACTATCACCCTGGACGATCTTTGCCGCTTCTATAAAAATCCATTGAAGTATCTTTTCAACAGGCGTCTCGGACTGTACCTGGATTCTAACGAGGAGGAGATGGAAGAGAGAGAGGCGTTTCACCTGTCCGGCCTGGACAGGTATTTTCTGATGGAGGAGCTTGTCGAGAGAGTGATGGACGGCCAGGATATCCGGGGCTTATATTCTCTGGTTCGCGCACGAGGCATACTCCCCCACGGTACTGCGGGAAAAATCCGCTACGGCGAAGTATGCGGCGATATGGAAAAATTTTATTCAAGGTTTCAAAAAATTGTTCGCGGAGCGGAGCTGAATCCTCTTCCCGTAGAGCGGGAGATCGCGGGCTTTACCCTCAAAGGCAGGATCAGGTGTTGGGAGTCATCCCAGGTACGCTACCGCTGTACTAAAGTAAAGAAGAAAGACATAATCGAGTGCTGGATTTACCATCTGGCGCTGAATCTCTCTAAAAACTCGGGTTATCCCAGGCAGAGCCTCTTCCTCGGTGAAGATGATTCAATCGTCTTCAAGCCTGTGGACAATGCGGAAGAACTGCTTGAGACAATCCTTTTAAAGTACTGGCAGGGACTGAGCCGTGTTCTTCTCTTTTTTCCCGCTGTTTCTTATGCCTTTGCAGAAAAGATGAAATCTTCGAATTCCCGCGATGCGGCCGCAAAAAAGGCCTGGAATAAATGGCTGGACGGAGATTATGCGGAAGGAAAAGATCCATATAACCGGCTCTGTTTCGGCGACTCCGTTCCGCTGGATCAGGATTTCCAGGATTTAGCGCTGGAAATTCTTCTGCCGTTATTCACGCATAAGGTTTAGGCATGTGAAAGAGTTTGACCTGCTTGACAGCCCCCTCGAAGGGATCAGCCTGATTGAGGCCGCCGCCGGGACAGGCAAAACTCACACCATTTCCAGGATATTTCTACGCCTGCTTCTTGAAAAACAGCTGACTGTCGACCAGATACTCGTTGTTACCTTCACAGAGGCGGCTACCGAAGAGCTGAAGGACCGAATCAGAAAAATCATTTCCGATGCTCTGGCTGCTTTCAATGCGGGTAAAAGCGATGATTGTTTTCTTTCAGGGCTTATCTCCCGTTGCCCTGATGCAGAACCGGCAAGGCAACGTTTAACCCTGGCGCTGCGGAGCTTCGATGAGGCTGCTATTTACACTATACACGGATTTTGCAGGCGGGTCCTCCATGATAATGCATTTGAGAGCGCTTCTTTTTTCGAGACCGAGTTGATTACCGATCAGGAACCTCTCCTGCAGGAAGCGGTGGATGACTTCTGGCGGAAATTCATCAACCCCTCCCACCCGCTCTTCCTTGCCTACCTGATGAGAAACCTTTCGATAGATAGGCTTTTCCGATTGGTGAAGAGCTATATATCCAGACCGTTTCTCACGATCATACCATCGGGTATCGATCGGGACAGCCGGGCTGAAGAATCCGCTTATCTTAGCGCACTGGACCGTGTAATTTACGCCTGGCAGAGCTGCCGCGATGAAGTTGCGGAAATTCTCTACAATAATGATATTTTAAACCAGAGTAAGTATAAAAAGACCATTGTCGACAGGTGTATCTTCCTTCTCAATTCCCTCCGTGAAGGCGAGCTTCCGGATGAGAAGGATTTCAAGGATTTCTATAAGCTTACATCGGAATCTATAGAGGCGGCGGTGAAAAAGGGCAAGGTTTTTCCGGAACACTCCTTTTTTTCCTTATGCAGCGAACTTTGGGAGCGGAACAGGAGGCTCTACGAGCTCTTTCCGGACCGCCGGCTTTCCCTGATTATCCGGGCCTTTGATTACTGTAAAGAGTTTCTTCCCCTGAGGAAGGAGCGATTGAACGTCCAGTTCTTCGATGACCTGCTGGTAAAACTTTATGAAGCTCTCGAGAGAAAGAGCGGGGAAAGTCTTTCAAAGAGCATCAGGAACCGGTATAAAGCGGCGCTCATCGATGAGTTTCAGGATACGGATCCTCTTCAAAATGAGATTTTTATACGGATTTATATGCATGGCCCCCTCTTCATGATCGGTGATCCCAAGCAGGCCATTTACAACTTCAGGGGAGCGGATGTATTCGCTTACCTTAAAGCAGCCGGAAATGCCCAACAGATTTTTTCGTTGAGGAAGAACTGGCGGTCAACGGAGGGACTCGTCCGGGCTGTAAACTGCCTCTTTTCCTGCAGGGCAAATCCTTTTCTCATCCCCGAAATTGGTTTCCAAAAGGCGGTGTCCGCCCGTTCCGAGCCGGCAGGGGACCTGACCCTGAATGGTAAACAGGCTGCTCCGATGCAGATGCTCTTCCTTCCCCGTGAAGATGGCCCCGAGAAACCCATGGCCAAATCTCAGGCTTTATATAGAGCGCTCCGGGGAACGGCGGTAGAAATAGCAAGGCTGTTGGACGGCAAGACGGGTTTGAAGATCGATGGAGAAAATGCAGCACCACAGGATATAGCGGTATTGGTCAGGAGGAACGAACAGGCCAGGGCGGTACAGAAGGAATTGAGGAAGATGGAAATACCGAGTGTTTTATACAGCTCGGAGAACCTCTTTCTCGCAAGAGAGGCGAAAGAGATGAGGCATGTGCTGTCCGCCGTTGAAAACCCATCGAGCGGCAGTGCGGTAAAAGCGGCTCTCAGCACCGATTTTTTTCCGCATACCGCGGAAAGACTCTTCTCTCTCATGAACGGGGAGAATGAGTGGGAAGAGGTATTTCGAAAATTCAACGATTACCACGATGAATGGCGCAGCAGAGGATTTATACGAATGATTCGCTCATTTACGGAAAAGGAGCGAATAAGGGAACGGCTTCTCTCTTTCTCCGACGGGGAGAGAAGAACCACCAACTATCTTCATCTTATCGAGGTTCTTCACAGGGAAGGCCAGAACGGCCGTCTGGGAATGACCGGGCTCATTAAATGGTTTGATCGCGCCATAACCAGGGCCGGCGCCGGGGTGGATGCTCAGGGAGAGGAGCACCAGATCCGGCTGGAAACCGATGAAAGGGCCGTCTGGATAGTAACCGTTCACAGAAGCAAGGGACTGGAATTTCCCGTTGTTTTCTGCCCATTCCTCTGGGATGTAGTGAAAGGTATTAAAAGCGAAGCGGAGTTTCACGAGACTGACGGCAACCTGATACTCGATTTAGGTTCGAATGAGCTGCAGGAACACCTGCTGCTCGCCGGGAGAGAAAAGATGGCGGGGGAAATCAGGCTCCTCTACGTTGCACTGAGCCGGGCGAAAAACATGTGTGCTTTTATCTGGGGCGGGATAAACCAGGCTGAAAATTCCGGACTTGCCTATCTCCTGCATCCCGCCGGTTCGCCTGAAGCAGGCGGATGCTTTTCCACCCTCGGAGCACTGACGGACCGGGATATCCTGGCTTCTCTGAAACATTTCGAGCAGCGATCAGAAGGTGCTGTTGAGGTCCGTATGCTCGAGGAAGGGGAAATTCCTCCCACTGGCAGAGAATTTACCGTCGATGGACAGCTGGTCCTGCCCGGGAATTTGAAGCCCAGGACGTTTGAGAGAGAGATCTATCGAAACTGGCGCCTGTCGAGTTTCTCAAGCTTGGCTGCATTTAGGCGAGGCCAGGATATCATTTCAGCGGATCACGATGAATGGGCGGAGATCCTCCGGCAGGAGACCGAAGAGGCGCCGGAGGGGATCTTCGCATTCCCGCGGGGTGCGGCAGCAGGAAATTTTTTCCATTCCCTTCTGGAAGAGCTCGATTTCACGGAAACGGATCCTGAAAAACTTGGGGAGCTGACAGACAGTCTTCTGCGGCGCGGCGGTTTTGATGAAGCGGGGCAGGGAGTTGTGCTGGAGACGATCGAAAAGGTGCTTTCCGCTCCCCTGGACGGCAAGGACCTCCTGCTGCGCCGAATACCCCGGCGCCACACCATACGGGAGATGGAGTTCACCTTTCCATCGACTGAAATTTCACCCGGCGGGCTCGAATCGGCCTTCAAAGAATACCTTCCTGGCGAAATCCACGATTTCCGGAGCGAGTTCCCCGAGAGGATTGCGAAGCTGGGTTTCTCGCCCCGCGAGGGGTATATAAGGGGTTTCATCGACCTGGTGTTTGAACACGAAGGTAAATTCTATCTGCTGGACTGGAAATCCAATTTCCTGGGAAACCGGATCGGTGATTATCGGAGGAGCGAGCTGGAAAGAGTGGTGATCGAGGAGTATTACTTCCTCCAGTATCACCTGTACGTCCTGGCTCTTCACCGGTACTTGAAACGGTATATGGACGGCTACGATTACCGGCGACATTTTGGGGGCGTGTATTACCTCTTTTTAAGGGGAATCGATCCGGTCGGAGAATCGGGGTGCGGTGTTTTCGCCGACAAACCTCCGGAAGAGCTGCTTGTACGGCTTGACGATTATTTTGCAGGACAATGATTATGCTGGATTATCTGCTGGAGAGAGGACTGATAAACGATCTGGACGCTTACTTCGCCCGTTTTATCGGCAGGCTGTCGGGTAAAGAAAACGCTTCAATCCTTCTCGGTGCAGCGCTGGCAAGCCGCTGGACCGGTCAGGGTCATATATGCCTCTTTCTGCCCGAGCTGGCGGGGAAAGAGCTTCCTGGCAGTATCCCGGGCGGTAATAATATTCGCTGTCCCGACTTGAATCTTTGGGAGACTGACTTGCGAGGGTCCTCTGCTGTAGGCAAACCAGGTGAAACGAAACCGCTCATTCTTGATACACGGCACAGACTCTACCTTCAGCGGTACTTTCAATACGAACGGAATTTGGCGGAAAATATCCCCGGCAGGGTTATGGATTCTGACTTTAATATTGATATGGAGCGGTTGAAGGCCGACCTGATCAGGCTTTTTCCGGAAAATGGAGAGGAGCTCGATCTGCAGATGCTCGCTGCCGCGACATCCGTGCGGACCGGGTTTTGTGT
>CBDUZM010000244.1:0-5430 GCA_965371685.1 uncultured Spirochaetaceae bacterium
AATGAGATTGGCAATCTGGGCATTATGCCCGCAGGCATGAGCAGCCCCGGTTTTGGGATCGGCATCAGGATGCTCGCGAACGAGAACCGAGTCCAGTTCCCCCATATATGCCACAGTAACACGGGAATCAGAACCTGAAAGCTTTCCCTTCACGCCGGTGATAGCGATTCCCGTTTCGTGGGGGATACGCAGCCTGTCCATGTGCCCGGCCACAATCCCGGCTGTTCGGAACTCCTTGAAACCGAGCTCCGGATGTACTCTAATGTCTTCACCGATCTCAACAATTTCGTCCCGATGAGCATCGATCGACTGTAAGACGCGATCTTTCAACTCCTGTTTTTTCATCTGCAATCTCCCTCGTCTACCTTATCGTAAGTCCTTGCCGTGCAATCCGTTTCAAAGGTACATTTTCCTTTAGTCTGTATCAAGGTGTATAAATGATACAAACTAAAAGCTTGCTGTGACCAGCAGACCGGGTGACAAATTTTTCACTCTACTGTGTTATACTTAATGACTCAGGGGGATGACATGAAAAAAACGGGGCTATTGGTAATACTTCTCATTCTTCTCGTATCCCAGGCATGGGGGGAAGGAAGCGGTGAGATCAATCTGTTGGATGAATTCGAATATTCCGGCATAGAAATCCTGCACATAGACAAGGCCTCCATCTTCCGTATCGAAGTGATTGGCGGATCCGGAAGGAAATTGGAAGCACAGATATTCGGATCCAACGAGAAAAGATTTGAAGTCAAACACGATAAACGCGGCAATGAGCTCTTTGTCTGGGTCGACTGGAAGACTACCTTTTTTAATGTGAACGTTCGCAATACAAAAATGATTTTCCGGGTGCCGGAAGAAATTGATCTTGACATCGCAACAACCACCGGTGGAATTCTTGTAGAAAGTTGTAACGGAATAAAAAAGCTGCACACATCCACCGGAAGTGTAAAGGTCAGCAATTCTATTGGAGATATCGAGGCTGCAACATCCACGGGAAGCCATATGTATGAGGACATAGATGGAAATCTCTCAATACGCTCTACAACCGGAAGTCACGAGTACATAAATATAGCCGGTAATTTATCCGTTTACTCTTCAACCGGCGGCCAGCGCTATCGGAAGATCGACGGAGATATCGAGGCGGAATCCAGCACCGGGAGCATCATCATCGCAGACCAGGAGGGGCGCCTGTATCTCAGATCCAGCACGGGCAGCCAGAGGGGTGAAAACATCCTCATTAAATCAGACTCATCCTTCAAGACAACTACAGGCAGTATAGAGTTTGATTTCCTCAATGCTCCGGAGAGCTTCACCTTTGACTTGAGCTCGGGTACGGGTCGAATCACGGTGGGAAAATCGACCATTAGGGGGCGCCTGCTCTTTGGCAGCGGGAGAATCAAAATAACGGGGAGCAGCAGCACGGGGAGTCAGACCTACCGGTAAGCCCGGGCTTCTGCCGCTACAATTCACCGACCGTATCTTGTATCCATTGAAGAAGAAATTCTTGAAGCGCGAAGGCTTTCGGGCGCATTTGGGTATTGACCGAGGATTGCCTGAGAACCGAATATCCATAACTCGGAATCCTCAGAGACCTCGCACGCTGCCCTGATTGCGTGCTCAAGCTGTTCATGTGTCACTGGTTCCCCCGAGTCCTTTCAGCAGTCGGGTACGTTCGTCTGAGTTTAGAATTGCGAAGAATGGATTACTTTGACGTAATCGATTGGCTCGTTCAGTGGATGATGTTAGAAATCGCGATAAACGTCGAGTAGAGTACGACTCGAGTATTTCCCACCATTCCATAATATCTCCGGCAGCGGATCCGTGATCCTTCTGCAGTAATTGGTAAACGTGCTCTTTTGCGCGTTTTACGAGAGAACCATCCTGTTCGACAGCTCCAGCTAATTTACAGGACAATTCCAGTAAACGGTGGTCCTGTTCCTCATGGGTCAGAGGTTTCGCAAGCGTTTCCGGATTATTTTTGTCCGAGAATGGTAGAATCCCGTAAAGAGAAGTAACCATATCAGCTTCGAAACTGGGAATATCAGCTTTTGTATAGCCGCACACCTCAATAGTGAGATCGAAGTCGCTTTCCACCCGCTTGAGTTGCTTGCGTAATTGGTGAACGAAGTCTGCCAAATGCAGCGTTTGATGAAGGACGCCCAATACAAGTGGATCTTCAAATTCTCTCGGAAACCCTTGAATCCATACTGAGTGCGGATGTGGCGTTAGTTTATCAATTCTCGTTTTGATAGCGTTCATCAGCCCTTCATATCTATCCTTTTCAGCTTGAAAAAGCTTGAGAACGAACTGCACGAGTCTATCGGAACTACGAAGTCCATATTGATGTTTTCGGCCTCCGCCAATACTAAGGACGAAACCCGACCGTAAAAGCCTTTTTAATGCCTTTTGTGCACCGGGAGTGGTCAATCCGGCACGATTGGCGGCATCTGAGGCTGTGAGGGGCCCATCAACCTCATTAGCCAACACTCTCAGTAGACGTACGTGGGCTGCGGTGCCTAAAAGCTCATTTAGCGGGTAGCGTAAAGTGTTTTGTTTAGAAACGATTGGTCGCATGGAGTAGTCTCCTCTATCAAACTTTAGTTTACTTATCGCAACTATAGTTCTATTTATATAATTATAGTTTCTTTTCTTAAGCTACTAATAATCAAAACAAAATGCAAGTGGGCCCTGGGGTTGTAAAAAAAAGAGACCTTTGCAAAGGTCTCTATATTGTTACCCTGTTTTTTTACGAGGATACATATAGTGCAGGATTTCAGTTTTGCTGCAGCACCACCGTTCAGGTGCTGTATCGCGCGTAAACCGTTCTGTCGATCGCCCTGGCGGCGGAGAAGAGAAAAACAGCGGCTACAGCACTGGCGATGGAACAGGAAAGAAGATAGCTCAGCCCGCTGAGATGGGTGCTCTCCGTAAGAACTGTGATATAGGCTGCCGCAAAATTGACAAGAAAGAGGGTCAGGCTGGACAGGAAGGCTTCCCTGTACATTTCGAAATAGAAGAGATAAGTCATCAGGGTGAGGTATAGGAAGTGCATGAAAACTGCCGCCAGGGTAATTCTGAATATGGTCATATCCATCGAGCCGGCGAACAGGATCGTAGAAACGGTTGGCGCCAGAAGGATGAAGATAAGAGTCAGGACACCCTGAAACACGCTCTGCTCCCAAAGGCCTTTTTTCATCTGAGCTATTAGGGCGTACTTTTTTTCCTGTATCCGGGTGTAAATACTGTCGCCCAGTGATTGTATAAACGCCTTCAGGTGGGTATAAAAATCCGTTTCGCTGATAACTACAAAATAAATCAGTCCCGGAATCATGGCGAGAGTTGCTATGTAGACGGGGAGATCGTAGGCTGGAAACAGCCTGAAGTAACCTGATCCTACCTCCGTTCCCGCTCCGAACCAGAAGACAAACTTGTCGATCCAGATTCCCCAGTAATAAAACATTCCGGCAAGGAAGAGGAATCCGTATTTTGGAAAGTAAACGAAAAAACCCCTTATCGCCGATATCCAGCGGCCGGGATGGAATTTTTTCAGCGACATTATAAGCAGGACTATAGTCGTAAAAACCTGTCCGAGGGCAAAGCCGAGCATGGCGCCTCCAAGGGCAAAGGCACGGCCTAGAAAGAAAACTCCCAGCACAGAGCCAATCATTCCCACGAGATAGACAACAAAAATCGCCATAAACCTCTTGAGGAGTGAAATGAAAATCATGACCACCCAGAGGATGTTAACATTGGAAAAGAAGAGCCAGGCCGACAACTTAAAAATGAGAGGGTGGGAAATGCCCGAAACATCCATATTGCGCAGGCCCAGGTAAGCTATGAGTGAAGCGATAAAAAAGATGAGTGTCAGAAAGAACAACAGGGCGGCCCCCGGCTCCCCTTTTTTCTCCAGATAGATCAGATCCGAGAGATACCGGGTGAAGATATAATGAGATCCGCCGAACAGGAAGAGGGAAACCGCATAGCTGTAAATGATAACAGCCATAAAAAGTTCCTGGTTCTCCACAAGGGCATGTCCTGCGATACTCCCGACCAGCAAGATACCCAGGATGGCAAGTATCCAGGGACCGGCGACAATTATGATTCCTGCCAGGGCGACCTTGAAGAAAGACCCTATTCCCCCCTTTTTGAGGAGTTTTTGCAGTTCAAACCCTATTCCCGCCATTCCCCTTTTCCTTCAGTTCCTTATATATTTTCCGGTACTTATCGTGAAGTTCCTCCCGGTTGTAAAAACGAAGAACCCTCTCCCTGTTTTTCTTATTCAGCGTTTCCATTTCGATTGGATTGTCGTGAATATACTTAATGCTCTGCGCCAGCTTTTCAGGATCTTTGGAGTGAGCCATGAACCGCTCATCATAATCCAGGAGCTCCGGTACGTTCCCCACCTTCGTGCATACCATCGGCACTCCCGCACAGTACGCCTCTAATATTACCAGGGGCTGGGCTTCCCTGACACTGGTAAGCAGGACCACATCGAGAAAGGAGTAATACTCCCGGACATCGGCCCTGCCTGTAAAATGAAATCGGTCGGAAAGATGAAGACTCTCAACCAGCATTTTGCAGTCCTCGAAGTAAGCCGGATCTTCATCTGTCGGCCCGATACAGTGAAAGACTGCATCGGGAATAAGATCGGAAGTTATCTTTGCAGTTGAGATAAATGTCTTGATATCCTTGATTGGCACGACACGCCCCACGAGTCCCACGTGAAATCCTTCCCGCTGTTTTCTCTCCACCAGTGAGTAGTACTCGGTATCGATACCGTTGGGTATTACAAGGGTCTTCTCTTCCGGCGCGCCCAGCTCGATCTGCTTCAGCCTGTTGTGCTCAAAGAGGGAAATAATCAGGTCGGCGTACCGGTAGCTCATCCGGCTCAGGCTGTTGTAAATATTGATCCACATATCACGCTGATACCCCTTGATGAAATCCACCCGCCGGATCTCCATCTCCCTCTCCTTGTGATAGAGGCCGTGCTCGGTAAGGAGAAAGGGGCGCCCTTTCCTTATCTTTGCGCCAAGCGAGGCCAATCCTGCGTATCCTGTGGACACTGCATGGTAGATATCCGCTTCGGGGAGTTCGGCGCCCAGGACGGTGAATATCATGTCGTGCGACGATTTCCAGGCCCAGAAGTAATCGGCAAAAGGGTAAACGGGGTTTTTCTTCTTATTCCGCTCGGTAATCATTTCCCAGCCTGTCTCGCTTTTCAGCGCATCTGTATATGGGAAATATCCTGACGGCATAAAGTCGAGAAGACTTTTCAATTCGGGAGTGGTGCCGGTAAAGAGCTGATCGTGAACCGCCCTTATCTCGTTGAAGAACTCCCCTTTCCTGCGGGGTTTTTTCTTTGAGCTGTATTTTTCTGAAATGACAATGTCCCTGTGCTCGACCACATTATCCGGAATCTCATACCTTTTT
>CBDUZM010000245.1:0-5430 GCA_965371685.1 uncultured Spirochaetaceae bacterium
AGCGTCATGGCCTTCGAACTCGTGAGGATTAGGGGCAGCAGGAACAGATTCCACGCTAAGATGAAGCAGAAGATGAACGTCACGGCAATACCCGGAAGCATCAGCTGAATGGTAATATGCCAGAACGCCCCCAAGCGGGTGCAGCCGTCCATCTGTGCGCTCTCCTCAACTTCTACCGGCACTTTCTCTACGAACCCCATGAGCAACCATACTGCAAACGGGGCCATAAAGGCTACCATCGCCAGGATGATTGCCAACCGTGAGTCATAGAGCCCCAAGATTCTTGCCAGCAGAAAGAACGGGATTGCCAGGGAGACTTCCGGAATCATTCGGTGGACCATTACGCCCAGGAGAAGTCCATTACGCCACCAAAACCGGAACCGGGTGACTCCGTAAGCCGCCAAGACAGCGATGATCATTACGATTGACGTGCTGGCGATACTCGTCACAACAGTGTTGACAATATAGTGTCCGAAATCCGGGAACGTGACTAGGAGTTTTCGGTAGTTGTCCAGAGTAGGTTGGAAAATCAGAACGGGAGGCGTACTGATGATATCCACCCTGTTTTGGAACGAAGAAAGGATCGTCCACAGAATCGGTCCGACCGCGTAGATTGTGAATACTATGAGTGCCGCGTAAATCAGTGCGACGCGTAAGATACAGCCCAAGCCGGGCATTCGCAATCGGCTCTCCCTTCGCCATGTTGTAGGATGCGCCAAATTATGTTCGTAATTTCGTTTTGTTATCGAAAGTTTCTTCATATGCTAATCCGCCTTTCCTCTTTCGCTAATTTCTATTATCGCGCCTTTACTGATTTAACATCTGTCGATACTCCAGTCTTCTTCGTATTCCATCAAATATGAAATTACCAGCTCTGTGCATGAGCCCATGTTCGGAAAAATTCCGATTACCCTTGTGCGTCTGCTGATTTCTCTGTTTAATCGTTCAAGCATATTCGTCGAAAATATTTTGCGGGAATCTATTTCACTGTAACCGTAATATTACAAACTTTATTGTACGCTATCACGTTGGTAACGCTCACTTCACTCTCCTCTATTTCATAAACCGCATGTACCCCCAGATAATCACGCTAGTAATTCCGATTAACAGGAAGGAGAGCGCGCTGCCATACCCTATCTCGAAGAACGAGAAGCTGTTGATGTAAATCAGGAAAGAGAGGGTCTCGGTGGCACGACCCGGGCCGCCGAAGGTCAGCGTGAAAATCAGGTCGACGTAGCGCAAGATGTTGGTTGTTCGGATTACCAGAATGATGATGGTGAACGAGCGTATGAGCGGTAGCGTTATTCGGCTGAAGATTTGCCAGGAGGAGGCGCCGTCGATCCGGGCCGCCTCGACAAGCATCGGGGGAATCGCTTGCATCCCGGCGAACAGCACCAGAAAAGCGAAGGGGTAATTCTGCCAGACGCTGACTATGATCACTGAGAGCAGCGCATTATCGCCGGAGAACCAGCTAACAGGGTTCAAGCCTACGAGTTTAAGTATGTAGTTAACCAGTCCTGTGTAGCCATAAAAGAACTTCCAGACCATCCCGACCGACGCAGGTGTCAGCATAAGAGGCATGATGAGGAAGGCTCGAAAGACACTAAGGCCGCGGAGCCGCCGGTTCATCAGTAACAGAGCGAGTGCAAACGCGATAAGAAGCTCCCCGGACAGACTTCCAAGCACGTATATAAGATTGATCTTGAGCGACGCAAGCAGGGGCGGGTCGCGTAGTGCCGCGGCGTAGTTGGCGAGTCCAACAAAAGATCGACCTAGATACGGCTGCGAGAGGTTATATCGGTAGAAACTCAACCACAGCGAATACGCTAGCGGGAAGAGAACGATTGTCGTCGTCACGACGAGGAACGGTAATATGTACCCTCCGTAAGTGGGTATGTGAAACCCTCTGCGGCGCGGAAACGTCTCCAGTCTCAGAACTTCGCTTCTTTTCTCGTCCAAATGGTTAATCTCCTATATTCTTGTAGTAACCTGCCTCCTCAAGCACACGTGCGATATTGCCGCCAAGGATCAAATCTTCATCCGCCTTGGGCAGCTTCTGAACCTTTATCTTTGCTAGCTCAACAAGCGGTCTATGCACGCAACCGTCAGAACCCCAGATGAGATTAGCGGCGCCACAGAGCGTCACGGCCTCTCCTATCATCTCTTCATTCTGTATTGCTGAGGTGTCAAGATATACGTTCTTCCGCTCGTGAGCTAGGCGGCAGTATGCCGGCAGCCGCGGGCGGTCCCTGAGGCAGCCAAGGTGCGGGAAAATAAAGGTAAGCTCTGGGAAGTCGATGGCGACTTTCTCGGCCACCTCAAACATCTCGCAGTGGAATGTCACCACTTTGATACCGACCTCGCGAGCTTTCGCCAACACGGGAAGGAGCGGCTCCATAATCGGTAGCGGGAACTCCCCTTGATGAATCTTCAGTCCCTTCCAGCCAAATTTACGCCCAATCCGTTCGAGCTCCGCCGGCCAGTACAGATCTGTCGGACGGATGTGCCCGAAGGGAATGAACCTGTCTGGATATTTTTGGGTAGCGCTGTAGGTGATGTCGTTAGAACGACGGGAATCCATCCATGTTGTCAGCACTATGGCCTTGTCGACACTGGCGTCATTCATCATCGCCAGGATCTTTTCTTCTTGGCCGTCCGCGTACTCCGCGGTGTGATCCTGCCAGCGCCAGTGATCGATGTGCATCAAGTCATCAATAATCATTGTCTTACTCCTTCATATTATTTTAATATATTCTATTATTCAGTCTCAAATAAAACTATTAATAGGTACAGGCGGCCAAGCAACCGCCTGTACCCCATGGCATTATTTCACGGGTTTTTCTTCTTGACCCAGTCGTGGCTGGCGAAGAAGTCCACAGCCCGCCATACATCGCTCGTCACATGGAGTTCATGCTCTACACCGGCAGGAACATAATTCTCGTCACCCACGTGGACCTCGATCTTCTTGCCGTTCATGATACGGTACCCGGTGCCTTCGAGGACCACTGCCCACTCATCAAAGGTATGGGAGTGCTTTTTGAAAACATAGCCCCCCCTGCAGCGCGTCTCCCAGAAGACGATCTGGGAGTTCTCCCCCTGCAGAATCCAACCTTCTTGAATGTCTGATATCGAGGAATACGCTTCAGGAAGTTGCTTAATAACATCCGGATACGTCTCCTGTCTCAGACGTTCGCTTTTTTTCTCGTCCATAGTTAATCTCCTATATTTTTATAGTAACCTGCCTTCTCAAGCATCTGGTAGGTCTGCTCCGCAGCATCGTCCATCGTTTGTTTGACCGGTTTGTCAAGGAACAACACATCCTGTAACGCCGTGCTGGCGATCATGAACCACTCCTCGGTCTCGGGAATCAACGGCGGCGCTTCCCCATAGTTTAAAGCGGAGCCCGCAAGCTTCTTGCTTCGGTGGAGATTCTTCAATTCATAAAGGTACGGCATCGCCGGGTACCAGGCCGTCTCGTACATCAGCTTATTCTGGATCTCGTCCTGCAGGAAGAATTTCAGCAACTGGAAGACGGCATCCTTCACCTCCGGACTAGAGGATGCGGCTACGGCATATGGGGCGAATCCACTCATTGAGGATCGCCTTCCGGACGGACCCTTCGGCATGTCTGCGTACTCGAACAGATTCACAACCTTGGAGGCCTTAGGATCGTCGAGACCCGGCCATAGGGTGGCCATGATGGTCGTCTGCATCCCTACGCCACTAGCAAGGGCATTATAGACATCATCGGTCGATAGTGCGCCGGGCACCGAGTACTGATAGAGCTCCTTCATAAATTCAACAGACGCGATACCTTCCTTGCTGTTGAAGATCGGTTTCATGTCCTTGTCGAAGATCTCGCCCCCGAAGGCACGCAGGATAGGCATCCACGTCCAGCAGATCGCGTTGCCGCGTTCGGTGCGCAGGACGAATCCATATTGCTCCTTCGAGGGATCATGTAGCTTCTTGGCCACATCCAACACCTCAGCCCACGTCTGGGGCACTTTGAGGTCCTTCGCCTCGAAGATGTCCTTCCGATAACCGTAGTTAACGGGCTTCGCCACCGCGGGGATCGCGTAAACTTGGCCGTCGATCGTTACGATATCGACCAGATTGGAGTAGAATCGCCCCATATCGATATCATATTTCTTGATGTATGAATCGAGAGGCTCAAGGTACCCCGACTTTTGGAATTTCATCAACCATGGTTGGTCGACCCAATACAGATCGTGCTGCTGGCCTATAAAACTGAGGACCTCTTTGCCATACACGTCCACGTAAGGGAACATGTCGACCTTCACTGTGGCTCCGGTCTGTTCAGCAAACGCCTTTGCAGCGATGTCACGAAAGGCGACGGTGTCAGGATTGGCGGTTGTTATAACGCGAATTGTGATTCCATCAAGTGGCCCCTGCGCCTCGACAACTGGTTGCGCGGCGAGAACCGCTCCAAAAAGCATAAGCATAATCATAAGTAGACTAATTGCATGTGATCTCATTTTTTTCCCTCCTTTTAGGAAAACTGCCCTGGCTTCAAAATGTGTTTACAAATTGATACTCCAGAACCTTTTTATTTTCATTTTCTATTTTAAAAGAATCATGGGTAAAAGGCAAAATTTCTTCCACCCCCTTTTCGCCTCTGATTGATTCTGGTATTTTTATTTTATTAATTTATTTCTCTAATGTTAAATTTTCTGAAGATATATTGGTGTCAAGAACTTGTGGGGGGTTTTTCTTACCTCAAAAAAATATTTGATTTTAATTCACGAAAAGAAAGACAAATACTTATGAAGTGCAATATAAAAGAAACTTACTATGCTATTTTCTAAAATAATAATAGCTTAGTTTTTCCAAAATCCACTGGGCTAATTCTGTTTTATAGTAAATAACCCCCTCCCCCAATCAACTCTTATATTTACTTATACTATTTTCGAGCGATGTTTGCATTTTTATTATGATTATTCACGTTTTTTCATAGTTTTTAAAATAGGTATCTTACCATTTTTTATATGAGACCTTATCAATTTTACAGCTAAGGCTGTATCCTTATTTTTTATTGCTTCTATAATAGAAAAATGTTCTTTTAAATAAAAACTGACATATTCAAGATAATAAGGTCCGGTTTTTAAGATGCTTACTAATTGGATATTAAAAGTTTCCATAATGGCTAATAATTTTTTATTTTTACTAAATTCCACTAAATATTTATGAAATTGATAATCATTCATAATACAAGAATTTATATCCTTATTTTTTATTGAATCTTCAAATTTATTATATACTTGAAATAATGTTTTCATTTCCTTTTTGTTTATTCGGGGAATGGCTAAATTTATAGCTAAACCTTCTAACCATTCTCTAATATCGTACATCTCTTCGATTTCTTTGATAGAGAATAATTTAACATAAAATCCTCCTCTTGAAACTTCCTCT
>CBDUZM010000246.1:0-5417 GCA_965371685.1 uncultured Spirochaetaceae bacterium
CTCCTTGAAAACTATTCTCGAAAGACGGAAAGCAACAATTATATAGATATCTCACTTTACGACCGGTTCGATGTGAAACGGGGATTGAGAAACAGCGACGGGACAGGTGTCCTTGTAGGGCTTACCACTGTAGGCAATGTCCACGGTTATATTCTAGACGAAAAAGACAAAGTGCCTGTACGGGGGCAGCTCTTCTACCGCGGCTATGATCTTACAGAACTGGTAAACGGCTTCCAGAAAGATGGGAGATTCGGATTTGAAGAAACAGTTTATCTTCTTATCTTCGGAGAGCTTCCCAAAGCCGGCGATCTTAAATCTTTCCAGAAGCTCCTGGGAGAAAAGCGTAACCTGCCCGACCATTTTGCCGAAGATATGATCCTGAAGGCGCCCAGCTCCAATATTATGAACAAGCTGGCCCGGTCTGTTCTTGCGTCCTACTCCTACGACAACAATCCCGACGATTTGAGCACGACAAACACTCTTCGCCAATGCCTTGAGCTAATCGCCCGGTTTCCCACCATGGTTGCATACGGCTACCAGGCAAAACGCCATTACTACGACGGCGAAAGCCTCTTCATTCACAAACCGGACCCCGGGTTGAGTACCGCGGAAAATCTGCTCACCATGGTTCGCTCGGACAGAGGATATACCAAATTGGAGGCGGATACACTCGATCTCTGCCTGGTTATCCATGCCGAACATGGAGGAGGCAACAATTCCACCTTTTCCATCCACGTGGTATCCTCTACGGCAACAGACAGCTATTCAGCCATTGCCGCCGCCGTAGGTTCCCTGAAAGGCCCGAAACACGGCGGCGCCAACATTAAAGTCTATGAGATGATGCAGGATCTAAAGAGGAATGTGACTGACTGGCGGAACGAAAGCCAGGTAACAGAGTATCTTGAAAAGATACTGCAAAAGAAAGCTTTTGACGGCTCCGGATTGATATACGGTATTGGACACGCCGTTTACACTCTCTCCGATCCAAGGGCCGAGCTGCTAAGAAAAAAGGCCGAACAACTGGCCGCGGAAAAGAGCAGAGAAGAGGAGCTCAATCTCTACCTGCTTGTTGAAAAACTTGCACCCGGGCTTTTCAACAAGGCAAAGAATACCAATAAAGTTATGGCTGCCAATGTGGACTACTACTCAGGCTTTGTGTACGACATGCTTAATATTCCCACCGATCTCTATACTCCAATTTTTGCCGTAGCACGGATTGCCGGTTGGTGTGCTCATATGGTTGAGGAACGTATAAGCGGGGGTAAAATTATCAGACCCGCCTTTAAGAATGTAATCAGTACGCGGGATTACCTGATCATGAATAAACGCAAATAAGACAAAACATCTTTTACCCTCAGAGGGTATATTAAGAAGTCATTCCCCTTTCCCTGAGAACTTCAAGAACCGTCTGAGTAATAATATCCACTGTCTTTTGATCGATCGTCAGGCCGGCCGATCCCGGCCTGTCCCAGCCCTGTTTCTCTTTGATTCGGTACAGGTCCTCCACCTGACTTTCGTCGAGAGTTTTGGCCCCACCGAGAATTTTCGTTACCAGACGGATGCGGCAGTACATCTCCAGTGTTTCCATTCTGTAATAGGCCTGCAAAATCTCTTCCCCAACAGTCAGGGCGCCATGGTTGGAAAGGAGTATTGCATCGCAGGTTCCGATCACTTTAGCCACTGCTTCCGGCAGCTCTTCCGTTGTAGGAGTGGCATATTCCGCAAAACCTATCTTACCCAGCCCGAAAATCACCTCCGGCAGAAGCACATCCTCGTCCAGCCGAATGCGGCAGGCTGCAAACCCCGTGGCTGTAGGAGGGTGAGCATGTACGATGGCTTTCACGTCTTCCCTTTTCTGATACACGAGAAGATGCATTTTCATCTCTGATGTAGGTTTCATAAAGCCGGAGAGCACATTTCCCTTGAAATCCACCTTTAATATCTGTTCCGGCTTTATGTCCGCTTTGTTTACGCCGGTGGGGGTAATCAGAATCTCCCCCTCATTCAAACGGCAGCTGATATTGCCGTCGTTGGAAGCAATAAAAAAGCGATCATAGAGCCTCTTCCCGGCATCAATAATACTCTGCCTGAGATTCCCTTCCTCCACAATCATTCTCCCTTTCAGAATAGCATGGAATCGGCAAACCGGTCCTGAAAATCAGACCTTCCGGCCAGCTCGAGAAAAGAGCAGGAAGACGGAATCTCCGCCGCCGTCTTACGATGATTCCGGGACAGAAGAGCGAGGGCCGCGCCCCTTAAAGCGGCGTTTCCCACCACATCTACTTTGCCGGTATCTATTTCAGGGAACAACCCAATTCTCATTTCCGCCTTTACATCCATCCCGGCGCCGAAATTCCCGGCCAGGCTCACCTTATCTATTTCCGACCATTTCAAGCCGACTTCGTCAAGAAGAACTTCAATGGCGGTTCTAATGGCGCCTTTGGCGAGTTGAAGTTCCCGTATATCCTTCTGGGTGATATAAACCCGCCGGTCATCTGTAAGCGCGAAAGAGGGTATCCCGTTTACGGAAAAAAGACGGGAGCGAAGTACCTCGTTTTCTACCTCCTCCGGATCGAGGAGCCTACCGGTGGATTCCAGAAGACCAACATCCAGGAGCCGGGCTACGGTCATAATGAGAGCCGTCCCGCAGATACCGATCGGTTTTTCTCCGTTTAGAGTCTGGAAGCTGATCCCTGAATCGTCGATATGCACATCGCAAATGGCGCCGGGAAGCGCCCGGCATCCGCAGGCAATTTGAGCGCCTTCGAAAGCAGGACCTGCCGCTGCAGAGGTAGTATACAGCCTGCCGCCCTTTGCCAGCACGAGCTCCCCATTTGTGCCTATATCGATTGAAAGGGTTGTTTTATCGCCGTCCTGCAGGCCCAGCCCCAGCGCAAGTATCATGCCCACGGTGTCCGCTCCCACAAATGAAGATATCAGGGGCAGAGACTCGACGTATCCGTATCTCTGAAAGCTCCAGCCGAAATCTCGCGGGTTTCTACGGGCAAGGTGGGAGATGACCGGAATATACGGCGCGTGGGTAAGCTGTAAGGGATTGAGACCATGAAGAATATGAATCATTATGGGATTGCCCACCACAACGCTGCGTACAACATTATCCGGACTTACTCCCGTTTCTTCGAGAATATATGAGGCCGCTTCTGCTATCGTATCCAGCGCCGCCTTCCTAACCGCATTCCTGTCTGTTTTAAATGCCAGAGCCCTTGATATAACGTCGGCGCCAAAAGTTGTTTGTCGATTCAGCAGAGTCTTTCTGCCTATCCTCCTGCCCGTCTCCAGGTTGTGGAGAGAGAGATCCACCGTCGTGGTGCCCAGGTCTATGGCAAAGCCGTAATACCGGCAGTCGCATCTTTTGCAGCAGCAGGAACAGAGGGCGGACTCTTCTTCAACAAGGAAATGGATATTCCAACCGTTTTCTCTCAAGTTGGATGACATGTTCTCCAGAACTTCGTAGTCCGGCTCTTCGATGTCGAGACTACATTCCTTTAAAGCCTCACTTACCCTCTGCCAATCCGACCTTTGATCCTCAAGCGACGGTTCGGGCAGTTTCAAGTGGCGCCTGCTTACAATGGCTTCGCCCAACGCTAAATGGGTTTCCCCTACTTTTGATGCGTCCTGCCAGACACCCCCGACTCTCTTACCTTCGGGAATATATACACTGCAATCCTTCTCCAGCTTGACTTCACAGGCTAACCGCAGTCCTTCATCAATCTCACTGCCGGAAAGTGATTTCTGTGTGCCTTTACCGGAAAGAGTAGGAGGCTCAATACGAATTTTACACTGACCGCACAGTCCTTTCCCCCCACAGGGAAAATCCATCATGATTCCTTCCCGGAGAAAGAGATCCCTCAGGGGTGTTCCCTCTTCGGTATGGACCAATAGATTTCCCGGTTGTATTCTTACCTCAATAATAAGCCGGCTCCTTTGCGCTTCCCGATACAAATATCAGGGCGCCCTGCGGTTGCAAGCATTTCCGTTTTCGAGTAGGTCTTGATCTGTAAAGCAGGTGATTCGAACGAATCTACATATAAGTTTTAGCGAGATCCGCCGCCGATGCCGCATCCGGGGCATAACCGTCAGCGCCGATTTCATCGCAATACGATTGAGTGACAGGCGCGCCGCCGATTATAAACTTCACCTTACCGCTCATATCCGAAGATTCGATTTTCTCGGCAATATCCTTCATTCCCGTCATAGTCGTCGTCAGTAGAGCCGATGCAGCCACAATCTGTGCGTTGTTTTCTTTGGCGGCCTCGACGAATTTCTCGGGATTGATGTCGGTACCCAGATCCACAACTTGAAAACCGGCGCCCTCCATCATCATACCCACCAGGTTCTTGCCTATATCATGGAGATCGCCTTTTACTGTTCCGAGCACTACTGTGCCCGATGGCTTCACGCCCGATTCAGCAAGAAGTGGTTTGAGGATTACCGTCCCCGCTTTCATAGCCCGAGCGGCAATGAGAACTTCCGGGACATAAACTTCATTCTTTTTAAACCGCTCACCCACTATGCCCATTCCTGAAAGCAGGCCTTTATTAAGAATATCGCCAACCGGAAGGCCTTCGTCCAAAGCCTGCTGAACCAGTTCCTTAACCTCGTTCGCTTTTCCCTTGATCAGATTTTCGGATATTTGCTCTAATGTGCTCACTGTAGCCTCCTGTTCCAAATTAGGAGAAATATACATTCTTTTATGCACCTTAACAAGCCCAACAGGCAAAAAATATCAGAAAAATACAATTCTTGACATTATATCTTCACTGGCTTATCTTTTTTAGTGAAAAGGATAAAGTCAGTGAAAAAAATACTTCTTATCAATGAATCATCCTTAATAAGAGATTTCCTTCAAGTAAAGCTCGAAAGCCTCGGTTTCGAGGTGGAAGCTGCCATCAACGGCTTTGACGGTCAGATAAAGATGCGGCGCCAGGTTCCGGACCTCGTCATTATGGATTATCTCCTTTCCAGAGTGAGCAGCACAAAGCTCCTCCTGAACAAGAACACCGATCCCAACACACAGGATATTCCGGTAATAATGCTGGTCAGCAAGCTGAGCAAGGAAAGAATATTGGAGCTTGCCAGACTCAAAGTCAAAAAATTCTATGCCAAGCCGATTAAAATTGACAGCCTGATAAAGGGAATATCCGACCTCCTCTCACTTGAACTGAAAATCGACAACACACCCTGCATTATCGACGCTCATTTTAACGAGGGTATTCTCTTTATCGAGTTGGCCAGGGGGTTGAACAACGAAAAAATAGATTTATTGAAGTATAAGATAGCGGAGATTCTCAAGCTCTATCAGGTAACAATACCGAAAGTGCTGATTATCATGACGGATGTCCAGGTTGATAAAGATGATATCGCTAAATTCAACAACTTTTTCTCTGTTGTACAAG
>CBDUZM010000247.1:0-5408 GCA_965371685.1 uncultured Spirochaetaceae bacterium
TACTGTCTGTCACAAAAAGAGGCGCCGGAACCGGGCAGGTGAAAGTCGCCCTTTCAAATGGCGCCTTTTTTTTATTGCTGGAGGAAATTCAGCAAAAAGCGGGTATATTTTCAGGCGACGAGTGCTCATTGGGAGATATTGAGAAACTCGTAACGGCTTCAGACAGGAAGAGAGCCGAAAAGAAAGCTCTCTCCCTGCTTTCCTACACTCCTCACTCCCGGGAAGGTTTGAAACTCAAGTTAATCAAGCGAGGATTCCCGGAAGAGTCAATAGAATATTCCCTGCTCCGCATGGAAGAGCTGGGATACCTGGATGACCTGAAATTTGCCGAGGAATGGCTGCGCTCGCGTCTCAAGCGCCACCCGGAAGGAAAATGGGCTTTGCTGGCAGGTTTAAAAAAGAGAGGTGTCAGTAGAACTACTGCAGAGGCAGCTCTGGCCACACATATAAGTGATGAAATGGAGGCAGAGGCGGCTGCAAGAGCTCTCTCTAAGATGATGGGCGGCAGGCCGCTGAGCAGGATTCAGGCGGCGGCGAAATTAGCCTCCAAAGGCTTCAACAGCCGGGTTATAAATAGGGCTCTAACCGATTTCCCCTATCAAGCGAGATAAGATCCGGAGGCACAAAATGGAAGAACTTTTCAAGCACGTCTCGAGGCATGTCAAAAACTTTATTTACACGGTCGATCACCGCTGAATCCGATGAAGCAACAATACCCGGATACCGTTTGAGCGTATAATCTACAGAATGTGTTACAGATACCCGGCAGTTTTCTCTTCCCCCAAGAATTTCCCTTAAACGAACAGCCATTTGACCGGAATAAGCTATGGGAGAATCCAGGTAGATATCGAGCCTCGATGGTGATAAATCTGCGATTCTGTCCAGTAAGAGAGATATCGCCCTCTCACCCGTCTTTCCCAGCCTGTAACTCCCATGAACTCCCGAGGCGTCGCGAAGCAGTCCGTCGTCGGAGAGAAAGACCGGAAAACCTTTCAGGTAACTCTCCACGGTTATTAAAACGTTGTACCAGTCCACTCCGAGATCGGCGCCTCCTACAATATCAGAGTCTACCAGCTTCTCCATCCGGCATCGGGCGACCGACCGTGTTTTAACCCCCCGGAACAGGCAGTTTCTTTCCAATCCGGAAAGCCTGTACCTATCGCCTACCAGCTTCAGAGACGCTTTCTCTGAATATCCTTGTTCCATGAGATATTTGTAATCTTTTACAGGTTTTTTGAAATTTAACATTGACCTTCTGGATATATTTGTTATTATATAAAATATTGAGAAAAAAACCAAATTTTGTAGGATTCGATAATATGGCGAAAAAAGAGAAAAAAGTAAGAATCTTCTCGGCTCTCGAAGTAGCGAATATCTGCGGTGTCGTTAACCAGACTGCCATTAACTGGATAAAGAGCAAGTACCTGAAGGCCTTTACTACCCCGGGAGGGCAGTATCGAGTGTATGCCGACGATCTATATTATTTCCTGCATACCCGGGGAATGCGCGTACCTGAGGAGCTTAAGAAAATAATAGAGGAGCAGGAACGGGACAAGAAGCTTCTCATCGTGGAGGACGACGCTGATCTGAATAATCTCCTCCGGAAATATTTTGAAAAAACGCGTTCTGATCACACAATTCTTCAAGCCTTTGACGGTTTTGAGGCAGGAAAACTGCTTTCCGAAACCAAGCCCGGAGTAATCATTCTCGATATCAATCTGCCCGGCATCGACGGTCATAAACTCTGCAAAAACATTAAGACAGACCGGAGCCTTGGAAATCCGGTCGTCATTGCGATAACAGGTATCCCCGATCCAAGCTTGAAGGAAACGATTCTGCGGGAAGGGGCGGATGCTTTTCTCGCCAAACCGTTCAAGCCGGCCGAGCTCTCCCAAAAGATGGATGAGCTATTGACAGAAAAAGAGAGGTGATGGATGGCTGCCACCCACCGTATTCTAATAGTCGAGGATGAAGATCCAATTCGGCTCACATTGAGGGATTTCCTATTAAAGAAAGGTTACGATGTGGCTGTGGCATCGGACGGCGTCGGCGCCATTAAGCAGCTTCTCGATACGGAAATAGATTTGATTGTCACCGATTACCGCATGAATATTCTCGGGGGCGCTTATTGGGTAAAATTCCTGGAAAAATTCTGCACAGACAAGAAGATCATCATTACCAGCGGTTTCCTCAATCCTGAGTATTCCATCCCCTTCCCCGTAGTCTACAAACCATTCGAATATGACAAGCTGGAAAAAATGATTCGCGATACCCTTGGAAAGATCGACGAAGGTGACAGCGAGTAAAACGAATAACCGAGGTGAATATCGAGGCCTTCATGCCAGGGTACACGGTATCGTACAGGGCGTGGGCTTCCGTTTCAGCGCCATCAACCAGGCAAGACGCCTGGGGCTTACCGGATACGTCAGGAATATGCCGGACGGATCGGTAGAGGTGGTAGCCGAAGGGCTCGGAGAGCAATTGGAAAGACTCCGCGCATGGTTGAAAAAAGGCCCCCCCTCCGCAGTTGTCAGGCGTGTGGATCACCGATATCTTCCCTATTCAGGTGTGTATGGAAATTTCAGCGTTGATTTCTAACCTGCGGCTGTATTTCTAACCTGCGGCTGATTAGCTCCCAATGGAGTAGAAAGCGTCTTTCCCCGGGTAAGAAGAAATACCTTCCAGCATCTCCTCAATACGAATGAGCTGATTATACTTTGCAAGACGGTCGGAACGGGAAAGCGAGCCTGTCTTGATCTGCCCGGTTTCAAGCGCTACTACGAGATCGGCAATAAAGGAATCTTCCGTTTCGCCGCTCCTGTGAGATACAATCGCAGTATAACCGGCCTTCTTTGCCATCTCCACCGCCTCGTAAGTCTCTGTCAGTGTGCCGATCTGGTTAACCTTGATTAATATGGAATTGGCCACTCCCATTTCAATTCCCCTTGACAGCCTTTTCGTGTTGGTCACAAAGAGATCATCACCGACCAGCTGAATTTTGCCTCCCATTTTGTCTGTCATCAGCTTCCATCCGTCCCAATCATCCTCGGCCATCCCATCCTCAATGGAAATTATGGGATACTTTTCTACCCAATCCGCCCAGAAATCCACCATTTCCTCGGGACTGAGCTCACGCTTGTCCGATTTTTTAAAGACATACCTTCCTTTTTCCTTGTCGAAAAACTCGGATGCCGCCGGATCCAGGGCCAGGTAGATCTCTTCGCCCGGCTTGTACCCCGCCTTTTCGATGCCCGCAAGGATTACTTCAATGGCTTCTTCGTTGGATTTGAGATTGGGAGCAAAACCTCCCTCATCCCCGACACTGGTGTTATACCCTTTTGCTTTCAGAACCGTTTTAAGGCTGTGAAAGACCTCCGTTATCATCCTGAGCCCTTCTCTGAAGGATGAGGCGCCGACCGGCATAACCATGAATTCCTGCGGATCCACCGAGTTATCCGCATGAGCCCCGCCGTTGATGATGTTCGCCATGGGGACCGGCATGACCGAAGCGTGGAACGAACCCAGGTATTTGAAAAGCGGAAAATCGAGAAAAGACGCGGCAGCCCTGGCCGTTGCCATAGAGACGCCGAGGATCGCATTAGCGCCCAGCTTGCCCTTGTTCTCCGTTCCATCCAATTCAATCATGGTTCTATCGATATCCACCTGTTCGAGGGCATCCAGACCCACTATTTCAGCGGAAATGATATTGTTAACATTCTCCACGGCTTTCTGAACGCCCTTGCCCATATAACGATTTTTATCACCATCACGCAGCTCAACAGCCTCGTGCTCTCCCGTGGAGGCGCCTGAGGGTACGGCCGCCCGTCCCATGGAACCGTCTTCCAGCAGGATATCCACTTCAACCGTCGGATTACCCCTGGAATCGAGAATCTCTCTGGCTTCCACATATTCAATAATACTCATATTGCTCTCCTATAAGATATGCATTCAATATGGTAATGATCATCGTCCAATGTCAAGAGATAAAGCCCCTTATAATCAACCAGCAATCCTCCCTTATTGACCAGAATCCCGCAGTAAGCCTACAATACCCTATATGGCAGACTGGAAGCTCAGCCGCGAAAGGCTCGATCAGATTATATTCGCCATGGAGAACCAGGAAACGATCTTTTTCCTCGATATGGAATCAGGTAATATCATCTCAGAAGAGGAGATAGAAAACAGCGGGATTGACTCAAAGTTCCATGAGCTGCCTCAGTGGCGATCCCTGGAAGGTTTTCAGCTTATGGAGCGGTTTGTCTCCAGCCTCCGTAATCCCATATTCCGGGAGGAGGTCCGCGAAGCCCTCTCTGAAGGCAGGGGGGTGTTCAGAAGCTTCAAAAACATTCTGAAGAAACGACGGGAATGGGAAGTACTATGGTTTTCCTTCAAAGAGCGGGAGATGACGAGAATCGTCATGGACTGGCTGAACGAAATTCGAGAGCTGGAAGGTTTGGAGAAACTGAGCCTTCCTGAAGAGGACACGGAAGAGCTTATTTACAGTGATTTTGTCATTACAGAAAGCATTGAAAATCATATCGATGCCATCAGGGAACATGATCAATGGGTTTTCATAGAAGCTTTCCCTGGAGTTGAGAAAGACCGGATTCTGGAGTACCACCGCCAAATCCGCAGTGAGCTTCCCGATCTCTACGACAGGGAATCGACCGTTATTATCGCTGAAACACCCGGCGGTGATTTCGCCGGATTTGTCTGGGGATACGAAAAGGAGAGTCCCATAGAGACCGGTACGATACTCGAACTGATCCAGCTCGTTGTAGCCGAGGAATACCAGGGCCTGGGACTGGCGCAGATACTCCTCAAACACCTCCTCCAAAAGACCTATTCGGTAGGAACCGCCAAGGTCCAGATACACCTTTACGGGCGCTTCCTCAACGCCGCCAAGCTCTTTCAAAAGGCAGGCTTTCAGATCAGCGCTCAGACTATGGAACTGGATTTATCCCGCTGGGAAGGGGACGAAGATTATTCTGACTGAAAACCGGACTGCCTTTTCCTTAAAATAACATGGACGGTTTCCTGGAATCCCTTCGACGAATCCTGTTTCGTCAGGTAGCGGGGCAGATGGGTCATATCTTCCAAAAAAGCCTTTAGATTTGCCACACCTGCGGAATAAACAAACTCCTCGAACATGGGCTCGTCGTTCGGAGAATCTCCTATAAAGAGGATCTCCTCCTGCATGGCCTCGAACTCTCTTCCGAGCTCCTCTTTTATGAAAGCTTTTACGCAGGAGAGCTTATTGAAATCACCGTACCAGCAGTTGACATGGATGCTGGACACTCTGTACTGTGCGCCCTCATCTGCCGCAACAGCGCAAATCTTTTTTACCTGATCACGGCCCAGGGGCGGTACATCTTCGCAAAAATCGACGGCCAGGTCGGCAATGCGGT
>CBDUZM010000248.1:0-5401 GCA_965371685.1 uncultured Spirochaetaceae bacterium
TGGCTGAGATCTATTCTTTATTTTTTTTCCTGCTTCTTGCTGCTGCTGCTGCCAGAGGGGCCACGGCAATCCAGAGGGTGATGGTTATGAGCATGGCTGTGGGGTAGTTTATAGCTGCTAAATCCAACCTCGATGAAATTGCCCCCCATAAAAGCTTGAAGAAGAGGGAGCTCAGAAAAAAACCGGGGACAGCTGCCAGGATAGTTAAATAACCCATTGTTTCCTCCTATAGAGCATTAATGTAAACACCAGTTCAATAGGACATAATAGATGTTTCCGGTAATAAGCGTCAACCATTTTTTTCAAGTCGTCCGGTACGGGTCGATGCTTGTTTAAACCCGGCGATTTTATTAAATTGCTTACACAATGAAGAATACCATTAAGGCTGTTATCTTTGATTTCGGCGGTGTGCTGTCCCTTCAGCCGGATGAGCGGAAAATCCAGGAGCTGTGTGAAACCTGCAACCTGGACCGGGGGCGATTTGAGCAGATCTACAGAAAGAACCGTCACGATTTTGATCGCGGAACTCTGACAGCTGCGGAGTACTGGTCCGAAATTTTACAGGCCGGGGGTGTGCAATCATCCTCCACTGCTGAAGCATGTTTTCACCGGGATATTGAGCTCTGGACTGTAATCAATAAGCAGGTATTGGAATGGTCCCGTCTCCTTAAGCGGGAAGGATTTATAACAGCAGTGCTCTCCAACATGCCCCGGGAGATTCTGGACTATATTGTCAGTGTGTATTCCTGGATCTTTGAGTTTGACATCCGGGTTTTTTCCTGCGACCACGGACAGGTTAAACCGGAACCTCAGATTTATCAAACCTGTCTCAAGGAATTGAAAGTTGCCCCTGAAGAGGTATTATTTATCGACGATAACCGAGAAAACACAGAAGCTGCCGAAAGGCTGGGCCTGCACGTATTAACCTTTCAATCCATGGAGAAGGTCAGGGAGATACTCGGGCAGAGGTACGGTTTACCGATCCTGCCGGGGGGGCCATAATGGTGTCTTCGGAATACCGTTTCTATACGCATGCGACATTGGCAAGCAGTAATGACGCCGCTGTTTCGCTTGGCCTTCCAAAGGCTCTTGATAACCTGAGCCATGCCGCTTTCGGAAAATACGACGGAGTTATAAGCGGAAATTCCGATTTCAAGCGCTGGTTTATGAGCCGTTCCGGAATGGAAGATTCATCGCGTTTTCTGGCCATTCATCAGGGAGAAATCGTCTCCAGTCTTTTCGTAACAGTGATGCCGATACGCTTTGACAACCGGATCATTACTGCGGGGGTGATAGACTCCGTCATGACACATCCGTACCACCGCCGCAAGGGTCTAGCAAGAAAGCTTTTAACGAAAGCCGTCGCCTTTATGAAAAATAAGAGAATCGATATCGCTATGCTCTACACAGCTTCCGAAAGCATACCTTACCATTTCTACAGCTCTGAGGGATTCCTGGATTATGTCCGTGTACAGTATCTCGAGATAGAACACAGCAATCTACTCCGTCGAGGAAGGGACTCCTTTAGAATTGTTGAATTAGACCGGCCGGAAATACGGGATATGCTCGACAGGCACTATTCCAGCTACTGGGGATATTCTCCCATGGCCGAAAAACTCTGGATATGGAGGCGCGGAAACCGTCCCCCCCACCTGCCCGTTTGGGTGTATGCAGATAAGGAGGAAGATAATATCGAGATCCTGTTCACCCTCGGACAGGCGCCTATCAGAAAGGCGGGAAGGCATGAGAAGATGACTATGCTGAATGATTATGCCGGACGTGGTAAGCCCCTGGACACAGAAACGGTGAACAGGATTTTATGCAAGGCGCCGATCGGTTCTTCTGTTATCACTCTCTGCGCACGCCCAAACGTTTCCGAGCGGGAAGCCTTTCTTGGGGCGGGTTTTCAGGTTGTGGGAGAAGAGGCTTGCATGATCAAACCTCTCACAGATAACATTCTCTCTGTAGTAAAGAAAGAGCCCCCACTCTGGTATACTATAACCGAATCGGTCGTGGGAATTTGAACAAGACCGATAAAGTCCGGTACCGTCGATATTCCGGGCAATGTATCATATACGGCGAGGCCTGTATCTGTTAAACTTGGAACATCTCTCCAAAGGAGGATCTCATGGCAGCGAGCTCACCCGTGGCACTCGATTTCTGGGAGTGCACTTCCGAGATCATGCATCGCATGCAGTCTAAAAACGGCGGCGTCCTGTGCACCGTCGTCGACAGGGCCGGCCGGCAGAATGTTATCACCCTCGGCTGGGGGCTAATCGGCCCCTTTTATCACGGTCACCCGATTTTCGCAATCGCCGTAGCGCCCCAGCGCTACTCGTGGCGTTTTCTCGAAGAGGAGGCGGACTTCGTTATCGCCGTACCGGACGATGCTCTCAGGTCGGCGGCGGATCTATGCGGAACCCTGTCCGGACGCAAAAAGGACAAGTTCCGGGCAGCCGGGCTCTCCCCGATTCCGAGCGTACACGTCAAGGCGCCGTCGATCCGGGAGTGTCCCATCAATGTGGAATGCCGCACCTACACCAGGGTAGCGCCGCCCCACATGCTCCTGACGCCGGAACACAGGCAGAAATCGTTGGCGCAGCAGCACACGCTGTACTTCGCCGAAGTGCTGGGGACGTATCGCTACGAGTAACAGCGGTCTAATTCTTGCGCCGACCCAAAACAAAGTAATGTTTATGGCAAACAAAGATTCAAGCCGGCCCAACATTGTCCTCATCCTGACAGACGATCAGGGCTTTTGGGCCATGGGCTGTTCAGGCAACAGTGAAATCCGTACTCCGCATCTTGACCGCCTGGCGCAAAGCGGAATACGCTTCGACAATTTCTTCTGCACTTCCCCTGTATGTTCTCCTGCACGGGCCTCTCTCCTGACCGGTCGAATTCCATCGCAGCACGGTGTGCACGACTGGATAAGAGCCGGGACTTCCCCGATTGAAAAGGACAGAGAGGGGGTACTAATTGAATATCTGAAAGGCCAGAAAGGCTATACCGATATCCTGACTCAAAACGGTTATACTTGCGGCATCAGCGGGAAATGGCATCTGGGAGATGCTCTACACCCTCAGAAGGGATTTACCTTCTGGGAAGTCCATGCAAAAGGCGGCGGCCCTTATTATAATGCTCCCCTGGTCAGGAACGGCAGGGTATATTACGAAGACCGGTATGTAACGGATGTCATTACCGACAACGCTTTAAAATTCCTCGACATGCAATCCACGGGCAACAGGCCTTTTTATCTCAGCGTTCACTATACCGCTCCACACAGTCCTTGGGACCGGAATCAGCATCCGGAAGATATCTACGACACTTATTACAAGACTTGCAAATTCGAATCGATCCCTGTAGAGCCCATGCATCCTTGGCAGGTTGCCGGAACTCCGTACGGCGATGAACACAACCGCACGGCGATCCTTGCAGGATATTTTGCTGCAGTCACGGCCATGGATATAAACGTGGGACGTATTCTCGAGAAACTGGAAGCTGCGGGACTGAGAGAAAACACTCTTGTTCTTTTTACAAGCGACAATGGAATGAACATGGGCCACCACGGTATTTACGGTAAAGGAAACGGCACTTTCCCTCAGAATATGTTTGATACTTCCGTAAAGGTGCCAATGATCATCTCCAGACCGGGGCATGTGCCGGAAGGGGAAATACGCAGGGAGCTCCTGAGCCATTACGATGTAATGCCCACTCTGTTGGACTATCTGGGCATGAAAAATCCGGATGCTGATACTCTTCCCGGTAAGAGCTTTGCGGATCTGCTCGAAGGAAAAAAGTCCAAGGCAAGGGAAAAGGTAGTGGTGTACGATGAGTACGGCCCTGTGCGTATGATTCACACCAAAGAGTGGAAATACATACACCGCTGCTACTACGGACCTCATGAGCTCTACAACATAGCAAACGATCCTTCGGAGAAGAACAATCTCATCGAACACCCCGAATATGCGGACAAAGCAAAGGAGATGAAGAGTCAATTAGTGGAATGGTTTCTCCACTACGTAGATCCTATGGTCGACGGTTCACGCGAACCGGTCACCGGCTGTGGTCAACTCGGCCTTGCGGGTCCCGCGGGAAAAGGTGAAAAAAACTTCGCAGACAACTGGAAACACCGAATGGAATAAATCTAATCTTTTCTCAATAAATTTTGAAGAAATTGAATATCCGCATAATCGGCATTGGTTTTTTCTTTGCGATTCTCTTTCAGAACGATTAAATCTTCGATGGAAGCGACAAGGATAAAAAAATCTTCCATAGGGATCTTTTTCGCCCTTTCTTTCAATCTTGTTACCGGAATACTCAATTCAAACAGATAATCAACTTGAGTTGTAATATCAATGTCTATTAAAGGGATACATTCATGAAGAGTTTTCTTTCCAAACCCAACAAAAGTGGCAGATCCGCTTTTCTCGTCTTCAATCCAACTTTTCGCTTCGGTGGGAGTCAATTGAACACGAGCACAATCATCCTCTACCGATACAATGAGATAATAACCATGCCCATACATTAAATCGATTATTTTGTCTATATCCAATGTTCTAACAGCGAGATCAAGATCATGAGTAACCCTTGGGCTGTTATACATGCGTAAAGCTATTCCACCAATAAGAATTGCCGTTATCTGATTTTCATACAGATCACGTAAGAGTTGCTTTTTATTTATCATTGCCTTTTTTCATGAATTTTTTTCTGAGATAATGGATAGAATATTGTGGGTTCATTTTTAACAACAGCCTTGATTCCTTCTCACACAATTCTATTTTCTGTGAAGGGGAAAGAATTTTTAAGGTATTAATCTGAAGTTTCTTCGAAATATCTGATCTCTGCATAACTTAATCGCTTTTATATGTTAGTATATACATGCTATAGCGAAGCTTACAAGAGCCTTGTATTTACACAAAGAAGCGTAAAATCGCAGCCCATCGATCGATTAAAAGTACTTTAGCTAATCACTACTTGACTAAGATATATTGATATGCTCATACTCGGACCTGTGTTCAAACGCAAGGTGCTCCGAATACTCCTGGCATCGGCTGCCTTCTCTATCCTCATCCTTTCTTTAATTCCCATACCCTCGGATATTCTTGGAGAATGGCATTTTTCAGATAAATTATTACATTTCGCAGCTTATCTTGTACTCAGTTTCCTGGCGTTTATCTCTTTTGAACACAAGTCAAGACTAAAGATTTTTCTACTGGCATTTTCCGCCAGTTTTTCTTTCGGTGGATTAATTGAGCTCCTGCAATTCCTGACTCAGAGACAGCCGGAACTTATGGATCTGGCCGTAAATTCCGCAGGATCTTTAACCGGCGCTGCTGCCGGAACGGTCATTTCCCGCCTGCCCTTCTTTAAAATTCAATAATACCACTGCCACCCATGC
>CBDUZM010000249.1:0-5390 GCA_965371685.1 uncultured Spirochaetaceae bacterium
ATTTTGTCCTTAGCCTTGTTGTCAGGCCGGATTGAAGATAAGCTCGTTCGAAAAGTCACTCTCCTCGCCGGTAGTGTTGTAAGCCGTAGCAGAGATATAGTAGGTTTTATCCGTCTCCAGATTGGCCAGGGTGTAGGTAGTTTGATTTCCCACATCCACCGAGAAATCGTAATCTCTGCTCGAATATCCGTAGTAGAGCTTATAGCCGGCCAGATCCGGTTCGGAGTTGGGATCCCACTCGAGTGTTGCCCTGGCCAGCAGCCCTTCCAGAACGTTGAAGGCATGGGTTGCCGAACCGGCTCTGCTTCCATCGGCAGAAAAGGCTGTAACATCAAGACGGTATATCCCGGGGTCCAGATCACTCCCAAAAGTATAAGTATCTCCTATTGTCATAGATTCACCGTTGATGTACCATGCATACACAACGTTTCCAACATCTGCAGGAACAGATGCCGTGACTGTCATCGATCCCCCTGCGTCTATTTCGTCTACCTGGCCGCTCAAGGCTACGTCAATAGGGTCATTGAGCTCCGGGGTTATGTTAATCGTTATACTGCCAGGGGGATCGTTAATTTCTAAAAAATCAAACTGCCCCGATGTTGTTTGATCTTTTATTATCCTGACCGTCTCCACCGCTCCCATTACCAGAATACCGTTGTCCATAAGCTTGAGCACCAGGGTGTAGTAGCCCGTGGGAATGGTCGAGTTGTTGTAGTCAGCGGTTCCTCCCGCCTGGATGGTAAAGCCCAGATCGATTGCAGCGCCGGCCGGGGGAATTAGTTGAGCCTCGATCGATGGAATGTCCACATCCGCCTCGGTCCACTGTACGGTAAGATCCAGTGTTCCATATCCATCGAGAGGAACAACCACAATGCCAAGGGAGTGATTCTGCCCGGAATGAACCGTTACAATTCCCTGGCCCTGTCCTATAATTACACTATCCGCGTTTAATGCATCTACAGTGACTGACCAGTCTCCGAAATGCACGGGGATCGTTACCGACAATGCCGCCGTGCTCTCGTTGAAGCTTCTTCCATCCGGGCCGCTTCCCGCAACGGTATAGCCGGCAGGTGTCATGTCCAGATCAGGTACCAGGGCTTTAGCTGTGGGGGAAGATATGTTGATCTTCAGAGAGCCTTCATCCTGTTGAAACAGCAGCAATAACGGGTTAGTACAGGAGAACAGCAGAACAAGAATGCCAAGGGCGCATACCAGCCATAGAAATTTTTTTAAAGTCAGAGTCATTACAGCACCTCCTCAGTGTGTTGCCTTGCGGATAACAGCACTCCGGAAGATGCCGTAAACGCTCGGCAGCCTGCAACCGTATCCCACGCCTGTGAGACTTAGGCCATTAGCTTTGCGTCTTCCTCTTTCAAGGAATTTGCCTTTTTCAATTGGTTTACTTTTCTAAAACTTTCAGACGTTTGTTTTTAGGGAGCTCCCTACTTTTTTTCCTCCTCCACAAGGCCAAGATCCATCAAAACGGCCCTGTATCTACGTTCAAGCTCATCTTTAAGATCAAGACATTCGGTATTGAGATACGATTCACCGTCCCGCTGCATCATATAAAGTAAAGCCCGGAAGCTTGTTACAATTATACGCAGGTCGTTGAGCGTTAAATCGAGCTGAACAGGTGTATCTAGTAAATCCAATCTCTTTTCCATCTCTAAAACATTCATAATGACATTCCTCTTTCTTATTTTTATGAATATTAATATGCAAGTAATATGCCAATATAGAGAAAATGGAGATATTTAGATAATTGTCTGTTCGGCAGGGAGTTATAAGACTGATTAAGACTATCGTTAATATGTCGGAAAGGACTCAAGGCGGTGTCGGGTTGCAATATCGTAACTGCTATTACAGAATTATTCCAATCAGAGCTGCCAGGCCAAATACCAACCCGCGCTTGGATCCGCTGTTTCTTCAAGCGAGAAGTGCACCAGGGACTCCTGGCCTTCGGCGTCGACCGCTATAATACCAAAATCATAAATCCCGTTGCCGAGATCTGCGTGCAGCACCGTATAATCGGGATCTGCTACGGCAGGTATCTGACTGAGCAGATACCAGTCCTGGGTGTCGTGTATTCGGAAAAGAACTTTATAGCTGTCGACGGCCGATGGCGGAGCATCCCAGGCAATGGTTACCTGGTCACTGGATGAGAATAGTTCGGTTGGATCGGCGCCCATGTTCTGATCGCCGGTAGAATCGATAGCACCAACCAACTCGTGCCGAAAAGCAATAAGCCCATAGAGGCCGCAGCCTGAGAATTGCAGGATTAAACCTGTTCCGAATAATACCGCAGTAAGGATAATGAATATTTTTTTCCTGATTAGTTTACAAAATGGTGAGCTGATAATGGTAATTGTCATGTCAACATTATTAGCAAGTAATATGCCAAAATTGAGGAAATGGAGAAATTAAGATAATTGTCTGTTAAGTAAAAAGTTATGGAGCGAGCCCGGACTAATGTTTAATAAACAGGGAATGACTCGAGACAGCGTTGGATTGCAATATCGTAACTGCTGTTTCAGTATCGATGTGAATAATTATTCATTCTTGCTTTCTTTTATTAATTGAGAGAGCCTTTTGGACTTATAAAGCGTGAAAAGAGTATCAACGACTTTGGGGTCAAAGAGATTGTCGGCTTCTTTCTTGATTTCAGATACCGCGTTTTCAAAACTTAGCTTCTTCCGGTAAGGCCGGTCGCTGATCATTGCATCGAAAACATCAGCCACCGCTATAATACGTCCGACCATGGGGATATTCTTACCGGAAAGCCGTTCCGGGTATCCTGTGCCGTTGAGTCTCTCATGATGGTAGAGCACGTGGGGAATTACCTCCTTCAAGTATGAAATGCCCTCTATCATTTCCCTCCCCTTTTTTGGATGCTGCTTTATCTCTTCGTATTCTTTATCATCGAGGGGTCCGGGCTTTAATAGAATCGCTTCCGAAATGCCGATTTTACCTATGTCATGCAAAAGAGAACCGATCTCAAGAGTATACAGCTCCTCGCGTGAAAGCCCCAGTTCCTTTCCGATCGCCTTTGCAATTGATCTTACCCGGGTGGTATGCCCCATGGCATAGGGGTCTCTCGCTTCAACAGCCCGGGCGACCGCGGTAAGGGTTTCCAGGTAGGCCTGGGCGAGCTGCCTGTGCTTGCGGTGCATTTGGGAGATCAGCAATGCATCCGTCTCCCGCAGACGCAGACTAAGCTCACGCATGATTTTGTAAGCCAGGGCAGGCGCCTTATACATGAGAGTCGCAAACTCTTTATGCGAAATCTCCATGATTGTCGTCGGTTCAACGGCTTTTGCCGTAGCCGAGCGAGGGCCTTCATCGAGCAGCGCCATTTCGCCAAAAAAATCGCCATCGCTGAAAACAGCCAGCAAAAACTCTTCCCCATCGTCAAATCGCTTGGTGATTTCCACCTTTCCGCTATATATAATTAAAAATTTTCCCGCTTCAGTATTCTCCTCAACGATCATATCCCCCTTTTCGTAGCTTTTCTCAACGGTGATCCGGTCTATCTGGTGGAGATCATAGTCTGAGATGTCCATGAAGAAGGAGATTTGCTTCAGTTTGTCGATTTTTAACCTTTTCGCCACAATACCCCTCTAAAAGATTATAATGCCTTGATAGGTATCCTACAAGGGCTGCTTGGTCTGCCTGGCGGGTAATTTTTTGATTGATATTTTCCTGCTATGGTCTATCATTGTACTTGCACATAAAAATAAATGAGTAATCTTCTCATAATCGACAAAGATACCAATCTCTGTGAAGATGTCTGCAATTTCTTTCAAGGAATCGGGCAAAACATGAGGCATGCCTCCGACTATCGCATGGCTCTGCAGATGATTGTTAAGTATGAATTCGATGTTGTAATCAGCGATGTAAACATACCCGGAGGTAATATTCTTGACCTCATCCGGGACATTAAGAAGAAGAACATCAACACTATTGTGATTGTCGATTCAAAAATCGATACGGTCCAGGAGGGAGTTCGGGCTGTTAAGGAAGGCGCTTTCGGCATCGTCCAAAAACCCTTCAACTTCCCTGAGCTCAATTTTCAGATAAAAAAGGCCATTGAGAAGAAAAACCTTGTAGAACAGCCTAAGAGCGTGTCCGAACAGTTTAAAAACATCTATCAGCCGTACAGCTTTATCGGAGAAAGCCCGGAAATCCTGAAGGTATTCAACATGGTGAACCGGGTGGCTAAAACCAACTCCAGTGTCATTATTACCGGAGAAACGGGAACAGGTAAAGAGCTGATAGCGGGCGCCATTCATTACAACAGCCATCGTTCCGAAGGGCCTTTTGTGCGGGTCAATTGTGCCGCTTTGCCGGAGCAGCTGCTGGAAAGCGAGCTATTCGGCTACGAGAAGGGTGCGTTCACCGGGGCGGAGAAACGAAGGATAGGCCGGTTCGAACAGGCGAATAAAGGCACCATTTTCCTGGATGAAGTAGCGGATATGAGCCTTTTCACCCAGGCCAAAGTCTTGAGAATTCTCCAGGAAAAGGAATTCGAGCGGCTGGGAAGCAGTGAGACGGTAAAAACAGATGTGCGCGTTATCTCGGCAACCAACAAGGATTTACGGGTACTGATGGAAAAAGATCTTTTCAGAGATGATCTTTACTACCGGCTCAATGTGGTCACTATCCACCTGCCGCCCTTGAGGGAGCGGGAAGGGGACATTAAGCTCCTGACCCGGTTTTTCTTAAAAAAATACACCGTGGAACTTAACAAGAAAATCCGTGGAATGGATGCGGCTGCCCTGAAAATACTAAGCGACTACCACTGGCCCGGCAATATTCGGGAGCTGGAAAACGCCATCGAGCGTGCCGCCATCATGGCTGAGGCAGATATTATCACACCGGATGATCTCAACCTATTTTTCGACAAGGAATCTGACAGGGATAATAATGGTCAGATAAAGCTGCCGCCGGTCGGGATCGATCTCGAGGAGGCTGAGAGGGGCTTTATACTTCAGGCTCTGGAGCGCACCGAGTTTGTCCAGAAAGAGGCTGCCAAGCTGCTGGGTATCTCAAGCCGGGTGTTGAATTACAAAATCAAGCGGTTCGGAATCACGCACCCTCGCTGGAAGCAGAATATTTAAAATTGGAATATGCAGTCCTAATATGTGGTCCTAACATGTGGTCTTTCAGTGGAAGCCGTACCGATGTACAAGCAGCGACGCACAAGCAGCGATGTGTTAATCCAGCGGCTGTAAAACCTCTTCAATTGATTTGGAATCCAGAAGGCGGTCGATTGCCCGGTCCAACCTGTCTCTGTCCCGGGTCTTCATGACCTTTTCCTTCTCCGTCGCATCAATATAGCCAAACTTTTTCTCAAGCAGTTGGAGAAGAATATGTTGTTGCCCCAGGATTTC
>CBDUZM010000250.1:0-5363 GCA_965371685.1 uncultured Spirochaetaceae bacterium
GAAGACTTGAATCATGGAAAGATTGTCAGAGGTGTTAAAGTCGAGAATCCTTTTCGTGTCTAAACGTCGCATCCTTCTTCGAGAAAAAGCAACTCGGTAATGCATCTAACTACTTGTACCGGCTTCACCCGTTCCTTACTCTACTCACTCTGATTGCTGCCTCGCTGGACTTCGCAAACGGTCATTTCGGTACTCGTATGAGGAGAAAACATGAGAATCGGTCTTGCACAGGAGATAAATGACGGAAAGTGGAATTCAATACTTGGACAGGACGATATAACTGCCATCACAACTCTTTCTATAGAGCAGCTGTCAGAAAAGATAGCAGGGTTCAGTCTCATTCCGATGAGAATAGAGAATCGTCTTGACATGGCTCTATTTCGAATCTATTTCACTTCCCGTTGGCTGGAAGTATACGATAAGGTATCCCTGGACTCGCATCATAGAGTGCTGGAAATAGCGCCGGGGCAGTTCGATCCTATATCGCATTCTTATAGATTTGGTCGACGAGCTCCATGGTCTTTACCGCGTCGGCAAAGTTGGTTATAGGCTCCTCCCCTCTTTGAAGGCAATCGATAAAATGACGGTTTTCCTGATAGAAACCATACATTTTCCCGGGCGATTCGTCCCCGGCGGCTTCGGCGGGAGTACGGATCCAGATAGGATCTTTTTTATCGTCGGCTAAAATCCTTCCCGGATTATCCCAATCCAGAAAGGCGGAAATACCTTTGCCGTGCATTTCAAAAGTATGAACCCGGCCTCCGGCTGTCCAATCAGTCAAAAGCACTCCTATACAGCCTGTGTCGAATTCCACCAGCGCCTGCCAGGAATTAGGGTACGGTTTATGAAGAGAGCGTATGCTGCTTACAACCTTGACGACTTCACCTCCGGCCATAAAGCGCAGCATATCCACCGCGTGGACTGCATCGCAGTAGAGAATGTCTACAGCGCCGCCATAGTACATTCCTCCATTCACATCGTTTTTGTAGAAAGTAGCGACACACCGGCTGACAGGACCACGCTCTTCAACAATCTTTTTTGACTGTTGAACGACCGGCATAAAACGGCGGTCAAAACCTACCATTGTAAGGCACCCATTCTCCTCGGCTGCCAGGGCCATCGCTCTTGTCTGGTAAGTGGATACTCCAGGCGGCTTCTCAATAAACACATGCAGCTTCCGGGCAAGGCAGTACATAACAATATCCAGAAGGTGATGCGGGGGCATAAGGATGTAAACAGCGTCCGGCGAAGTTGATTCCACCATCTCCTGGTAACTGGCGAAGCGTCTTTCAATTCCGAAACGATCGGCAGTGACCTTGAGTTTTTCCTCGACCAGATCGCATATCCCAACAAGTTCCACATCGGTAAAATCGCTGAGCGAAGGATAGTGATAAGTATTGGCCATGCTTCCTGCTCCGACAAGAGCGACACGTATTTTTTTCACATAAATCTCCTTTCATAGGATTCTATACTGTCATTATTAAACACAATTATTAACTTGTTCAGATTAATGAACTTTCTTCGGCAGGAAGCTGCCTGACATGAAGATCCAACTGAGGAAAGGGGATTTGTATTCCATCGGTCTTGAAAGCTTTCCAGATTCCATAGTTTATCCATGAGATGGCCTGATGTTTGTCCGTCGCCTTTTTGATCCATGTCCTGAGTTCCATAAGGATTCCAGAGTCCTGGAAGGCTAACAGCCGGACTTCAGGTTTCGGAGATGCCAGAGCATATGGGTTGTCTTTATTGATTTTCAGCAGAACACCTGTGGCAGCTTCCAGGTCTGTCCCGTAATCGACCTGGACCTGGTTGACCACGACGATTCTGTTGTCTATATAGGAATAGTTGTGAATTAAATCCTCTACCAGCTTGGCATTGGGCATCACGATTGTTTCGTTGGTTATAGTGTTGACAATTGTGGAACGGAATCGTATTTGAACAACATCGCCTTCCATACCGCCGACACGAATGCGATCCCCCTCCTTTATCGGTCTTTCAAAGACCAGTATGAATCCTGCTACGAAGTTCGCTATGGTACCCTGCAGCCCGAAACCCAGACCGATACCCAGAACGCCGAAAAGAATAGTCAATGTGGAAAGGTCGATCCCGATAACAGAAAGCCCTATAAGAACGGCTATGAGCATCACCCCTTTCCGTAATAAGATCGAGATTGTGAATTTAGTTTCATCGGCCAGAGTCAATTTGTCGAGAAGAGATGAATCCAGAAACCGTTTGGTAACGCGTGAGAACCAGCTGGCAAGGTAAAAAATAGGCACGGTGAGCAGGAGAGTAATGATGGTAATCTCCGAAGCTCCTGCGGTGAACAGAGGACTCGTCAATATCGACCACAATCCGTTGAAGAAAACGATTATATCTTCCGATTCAAACAGGGTAAAGATGAGAACCATGAGCCCTGTTAAAAAGGCTATGCGAAAGGAAAGTCTTACCCAACGATACACTCGCTTTTTTACATCATCATCGATCCGGAGACGCTCCAGTATCAGTTTCCTGACCAGAAAGAGCAGGAGCTTGTAGAGGATAACGGCAAAGACTATGGGTAGAAGAGTCCTGAGGAGAATACCGCCCGGAGAAAAGCTTCTTCCAAGAACAGAGAGCTCTTTTGTCAGGAATTCCCAAATTGTTTTAAACACATGTCTATTCTCGGCAGTTCGGGCTTATTATTTTAAAATGTATTTACCTTATCAGCTTTGCCGGACAAAAAGCTTTATATCCCTGAGCTCGACATCGGTTATCCGGCCCATCTCCCGGCACACTTTCAGTATCTCGTCGATATCGAGATAAGCGTGCAGTTTTATGCCGGCTTCCTCCAGTTCTTTCCTTCCCGACGTTCCCCGCTCCACCAATACCACAAGATCCTCGACTTTAAGGCCTTCACCTTGAAGGACCTTTACCGCTTCAAGTTTACTCTTCCCTGTGGTAATCAGATCATCCAGTAATACAGCTCTATCCCCTCGATTACATAATCCCTCGACCATCCTGCCGCTCCCGTGCCCTTTGGACGTCAGGCGTGGAAAAATCATTGGACGTTTCATTAGAAGAGAAACCGCGGTCGCCAACGGAACACCCGCCATGGGGATTCCCGCGATACAGTCAAAATCCAATCCCTCCATCATTTCCGCGTAAGCTCCGGCAACTCGACTGAGAAGGGAAGGATCGGAAATCAACAGCCTTAAGTCCAGATAAATAGGTGAAACCTGTCCCGATTTCAGCTTAAACTGTCCTGTCTTAAAGCACCCCAAACGAATCAATGCCCTGGTAATTTCTTTCCTTTCAATTTCCTCCGCAGATTCATCTTTTAAATCGAGGCCGTGCCGGGAAAGCGAGATAGAACCTTCCCGCCTGAAGCAGTTGATCTCATCCCGAAGCTTCTCGGCGGCTTCCGCCGGGGATGAGGATTTCGCAATGCTCCGGGAGGCATTGAGCAGTATACCCCGTCCGTCTTTCCTCATTCCCGCAGAAAGGGCTTCCGATACTTTGCCTCCCTGCGTTCCAATTCCGGGCGCCAGTATCCATATATCGGGAAGCCGCCGCCTGATCCGGGAGAGCTCCCGGGGCATGTTGGCGCCCACCACAAGGCCCACTCTGTCGCTCCATGCGGATACCTCTTCCGCAACATAGAGATAGTAGGGGGATGCTCCTTTTTTTACACTCAGACCTTGAAAGCAACCTGCGCCCGGATTGGATGTCCGGCACAGTGCGAATATACCCTTCTCTTCCCAGTCGAGGAAAGGTTCCGCCGATTCCCTTCCCATATAAACGTTCAGGGTAACGGCATGTGCGCCGTAATAACCGTAAAGCTCCTGAGCATACGCCCGGGCCGTATTACCGATATCACCACGCTTACAGTCGATGATAACAGGCATATCATCGGGAATGGATTGAATTAATGCTTTCAGAGCGCGAAGTCCTTCCGGCCCGTAAACCTCATAAAAGGCGATATTCGGCTTGAAACAGGCTGCGAACGGTAAGGCTGCATCCACAATATTCTTACCGAATTTTAACAGGCTCCCGAAAATATCGTTCTCGTCGACCGTATCCTGAGGATCGATACCCACACAGAGCAGGCTGTTGTTCTTCTCGATCGCGTTATCCAGGAGAGAGAAAAAATCCATAACCTTTCCTTATTGCGAATTGATTAGAATACTAACACGATTTCCACTTTTGTGGCTACACCGGCATGTATTTATGGGGATTGAGCTGTCGATTTATTGACAAGCCTATCCATTCCATACACTATAGGCGAATGAAAGTATACGACTTGAGAAGCGACACAGTGACACAGCCATCTGCGGGCATGCGAAAAGCCATCTATGAAGCAGAAGTGGGAGATGACGTTTATGGTGATGATCCTACTGTTAATGAACTGCAGGATAAAGCAGCCTGTTTGACGGGGAAGAAAGCGGGCCTCTTTCTCACATCCGGATCAATGGGCAACCTGATACCGCTTATTATCAACTGCGGCCGGGGAAACGAGTTTCTTATCGATTCGCGAGGCCACATGATTCACCACGAGATGGCTTCATACGCAGCCATTGCGGGATGCTCTCCCGTCCCCATTTCCGGTAGAAAGGGAATTCTGGATGCAGAACAGCTCGAAGCAAAGCTCAAGCCGGATATCTATTATATGACGCAGCCTGAGCTGATTGTTCTTGAAAATACCCATAATATAGCGGGGGGGAGCTGTTATCCTGCAGGGAATCTCCAGCGTATACACGCTTTTGCAGAACGGCACGGTCTCAAAATCCACATCGACGGCGCCAGGCTGTTCAACGCATCGATTGCCGCCGGAATACCTGCAGAAGAAATTTGCCGGTATTCAGACACCATTACTTTCTGCCTTTCCAAAGGCCTCGGTGCGCCCGTGGGCGCACTACTCTGCTCTACGGAGGATTTCATTAAAAAAGCCCGCCGCGTGAGGAAGGTGCTGGGGGGAGGGATGCGGCAGGCAGGAATCCTTGCAGCGGCCGGGCTATACGCTTTAGAGAACAACGTGGATAGGCTCAAAGAAGATCACGTTAATGCAAAACGGCTGGCAGAGTGCCTGGCTGAAACGAAATGGGCGGTAATCGATCCTTCCGAAATCGAGACTAACATCATCTACTTCAACACACCGGACAAAGAAGCCGTGAAGATCTCGAAGCTGATGAAAGAATCGGGGATCCTGACCAATTCAACCGCAATGAACCGGATACGTATGGTTACACACCTCGGCTTAACTTCCCGGGATATCGATGAGGTATGTAAAATCCTCACAAATTTAAAAATTTCCTATGTTTCTTTTAATCACCTATCGGGGATTATTACCAGATAAGGACTTTCCTGAACATTCCATAATGGGAGAA
>CBDUZM010000251.1:0-5314 GCA_965371685.1 uncultured Spirochaetaceae bacterium
TATTAAGAAGCCTGGTCATTGAGGATGAAATTACTCCGATAATCAGCGGAGAAGATCCTGCATTGATGAATTACACACCTGAACAAATAAAAGCAGGAATTATTCTTTTCGCCACGTTTCCAATTTTAATAGTATACCCGTTTATACAAAGATATTTTGTGAAAGGCGCCATGTTAGGATCACTGAAAGGATAGAGACTGCAGGATTAAATTAAATTTTCCCCGCCCTCATTTTAAGGTTTATCCTGGTTTGGTATCCATTCTTTCTTTCATTACGCTGAATCGTTTTTGATATAAGTTGTTCTCAACAAAAAGATCCACCAGGCTGCTGTCCAGTTTTCCTGTATCCGCCTCCTCCCTCAATATGGCAAGAACACGGTCCATGGGAACAGGTCTTTTATATGGCCTGTCCCCTGCAGTCAGGGCATCGAATATGTCCGCCAGGGTCATCATTCTTGCCTGAATTGAAATGTTCCTATCACCGCTCAATCCCTCCGGATAGCCCGTGCCGTCCAGTTTTTCATGATGTTTCGCCACAATATCCGGGATTCCGGTGAATTCAGGAGGCCATGGGATCTTGCTGACAAAATTATACGTATGAGAAACATGGCTCTCTATTATACCTCTCTCTTCCGAATTAAGGCTCCCCCTTTTAATAGCCAGGTTCTCCCTTTCCTCACTATTCAGGATAGGAATAATCTCACCGTCGAGACCTCTGAAATCCAGATCCTTACCCAGCTCATCCACATTCTCCAGTAGTTTGTCCGGGTCATAATCACGGAGAGTCGGCTCGTTAAGCAGTTCGACAAGCCTGTTTATCTCGTTCAGGTCTTTCAGCTTCCTCTCTTTTTCCTCTTCGTTTGGTGTGCCCTTCTTTTGGATAGATTTCCTTTCCAGTTTTATATAGTACAGCTCTATGGTTCGAAAGAGAAGAGAGAGGCGGAGCTTCAGCAGCTGCATGTCCCGGGGAAACAGCTTCTTTCCTTTTAAGAATACGGCCGGATCTATGTATACCTTTCCGAAATCGTGTAAAAGCCCGGCCAGCTCCAACTCCTTCAACTGGTTTTCGGAGAAGCTGACATTTCCATATACTCCTTCTTTCTGTCTGTTGATTGTCTCTGCCATCTGTACACACATCTGGGCTACCCTTGTCGAATGCCCGGAAGTGGCGGGATCGCGGGATTCAATCGCTGACACCGAAGCCTTAACGAATTCATCGAATTGCTGGATTATCCGTTGTATTAACCTGTTGTTCTCCAGGGCAATACCTGCCTGGCCGGCTACAGCCTCGAGAAGGCTCTGATATCTCTCTTTGAACGGTACGACCAGCGTATCGAAATCTTCCTTTTTTACGAGACGAACTTCAAAGGCTTCGTTTCCCGAGTATTTCTTATTCCTGTCCCTGGATTCCTTGCTGTTGATCAGCTGTATTACTCCGATTATCTCATCCAGATGATTTTGCATGGGAACAACCAGCATAGACTTGGTTCGATATCCATGCATTTTATCAAACGAGCGGTTGAAAGAGTACGGCAGGTCATCATTCAGGGCATAGACATCCGGTATATTCAGTACTTTCCCTTTAACTGCCACATAACCCGCGATAGAGGTCTCGTCGTAAGGCATTACGAATTCCTCATACGCGAGCTCTTTGGAAAAAGTATCCGAATACTTGAAGCGAATTTGCTTCTCTCCTCCTTCGTTCTCCTCCACCAGGAAGATGCTTCCCGCATCGGAGCCGGTTATCTTTTTACTCAGATACAGAATCGTCCGGAGAAGCTTCTCTGTGTCCTTTTCCAGAGAAAGAGCCCTGCCGATATTTATCAGCTCATCAAGATCATTCTGCGTATCCATCAGCATACGCTTATGCTCTTCCTCCTCCTGCTCCATAAACGTCATGTCTCTGATGGTGCGAAAAGCTTTCTCGACGAGAAACCTGAATTCGTCGATTGATATTCGACTGCTTCTGACGGCAAGAATTGTATCGACATAGGCGGAAAGCTTGATTTTTTTACCTACAGATGTATCTACAACAACATATCCATGTGGTACGTTGTTCAGGTCAGCATTGTTAAGAAAATTCTCGATAATTCCAACCGCTTCCGGAGGAACAAAATAGAGAAAACGGAATAAGGTTTTTTTTGTTTTCCCAATAAGTCTCAGAGTCTTACCCTGGACATCCTTCTCCACATAACAATCGTATTTCAGGCTTCCGGGCAGATCGATCCATTCCTCGATCTCTTCAGAGATAATATTGACGTTCTCATATTTTTCAGGCTTTTTCAAAGATGTTCCTCTCCTCTATCGCCGTCCATAGTAGCATATAAAGGCCGCAATGCATATTCCTCTTAGATCTTTTTCCTTAAAAAATTTGGTAAATCTCCAACCATCCCGGTCCTGCCGTTCTTTACAATAAGAATCCCCATTATCCCGGGTATATCCATTATCGTTTCGAGCGCCGGGTGAATATCGGCTTCTTCTTTTACAAGATTGCAGGCCCTGGTAGCGGCTGCATCGGCAAGCGCCGTATCGCGGGCCACGACGGTCGCCAGGTCACACCTGCCCAGACTCATCGAATGCCCCATAAGACTGGAGGACGAGCATACGGCAAGAGGCATATAGGAGGGGGGGATAACGAGAACGAGCTCATCCGATATCCTGTTATTCCCCGCAAAAAGACCTACACGCACTTCTTCGTCGGAGGCAATGAAAATGTCCCCACCGTTGTCAACAATTGCCTCGGTCGCTCCCTGTTTAAGTGCAGTCCGAGCAGCAAATTCAGCTATCGCTCCCGCCACAGCAGCCATCGGACCAATGTTTACTTTCTCAGAAGCTCTCTGCATCCACCGGGCGATTTCCGGGGCATCGGAAGTCACAGAGACCGGGATCAAAGCCGTTTTAAAAACCGGATGCTCCGCTATATAGTCTTCCAGCTGCTTTCGCTGAGCTTTTATCTCATTTATAATAGATGTTGCCATAGAAGAGCTTATTCGATAACCGGCGCCCTTCCAATTGAACTCCAGGTAACGTCGCATAGCTTTAGTTTAGAACATCGACGTGCAGGCCCCGAAAGGACATACCCTGATACAGTTCAGACATTCCACACATTCTTCTTCCTTAAAACCGACTGCCATAGTTTGTTTATCCGCTATGTGAAGGGCTTTGGTAGGACAGTGAGGAATGCAGATACCGCAGTGGGTGCACTTTTGCGTGTTCCACTGCAAGCCTCTGTTCCCCTCGTTAATGGTAATATTGTGGCTTTTGACGAACTCTATTCCTTTTTCTATATTCGTTTCCTCGCCTGTTATGTCGATAACCAGGTAACCGTCCTCTTCGGGCGTTACTTTAGCTCGAAATATATTGATGATAAGGTCGTAATCTTTGACCAGATGATAGATAATTGGTTTATCCGATTCACTCGGCGGAAAAATCAGTAGAAACTTCTTTGTGATCATCGTTTATCGGTCCTTATCTCTAACGTCATCATTCCCTGGTTTAGGGGAAGACGCTTACTCGGTTTTTGAAGCAGAAACTCTCCCCGCCGTATCTCATCCGCCAGAAGACCGGCAATTTCCAGGGCTTTAGAGTAAGAGGAGAGTGAGCCTGTTTCCACCTTGCGGCCTTTTATTTCCAATTCACCACTCTTACACTCTTCATAATTCACCTTGCATAGAACCTTTCCCGTCCTTTCAGGATAATCCTTACTGTAATCTATAACAGGAGCGTATATATCACGATCTCTCACCGTTGTATAAGCAAGTATCTTTTCGTTCAAAATAGGAATGGGAATACCTATTCCCAGGCTCAGTGATACTCCATAGCCCAGGATACTGATGCCTCTTACAAAATCGGCCCGCATCTCCTTCATATTCGCAGTAAGAGCCAGGGTTCCCGCGCCTTCAGAAGGCACGCCGCCATGTCCTCTTTCACAGAGGGAAGCGTGCTGGGTTCCTTCGGCATATACATGTCCGTGGGCGCCGGCCAGCCAGACTGCCGTGCCTATGCCGATAGTTTCGTAGAAAGGATCGTTCAGAAGCGGAGAGAGCTGTCCGGCGGAGCAATATGTGGCATTTCGCATGCCAGGCTTAAGCACACCCAGATAGGTGTAGGTCTGTTCTTCGCTGCAGTTTATAGCTATGTTGTAATTTTGATAGCAGTTACGGGGATTCACCATTATCGCCTGATTGAGATCATCGATGGTAAAGAGGGTGCGAATCTCCCTTCTCGGATAATCGGCGGTGCCGTAAGACAGGGCAAACAACTGCAGCTTATCGCCGGCAACCAGCTTTTCGATTACATGACCGCCCCCATAGCGGAATTCGCCAGGGTAGTACAAGTTTCCGGGATCGTTGTATCGGAGTTGAGTAGCACCGAGATAGGCATCCACCGCTGCTATTCCGCAGTAAATGGACACATCGTCGATCCACGCTTCTGTTATACGTATTTTCGGCTTGCTGTGTCCGAAGTTCAGGAAGCATCCGGAAGAACACATAGGACCAAACGTAGCCGTCGTAACCACGTCTACTTCCCTGGCTGCTGTTTCAAGTCCTTTCTTCTCTACGTAATCAATTATCTCTTCTGCGGTGAGCACAACCGCCTTTTTGGCTTCTATCTTCTCGTTGATTTCATCGTACGATTTCATCCCTGTTTCCCTGTGGAAGCATACCGGGTTCAACGGCTGTGGTCAAGGCGAGAGAGGGAGATGAAGGAGACTTACCACAATTTAACGATTCATCACACCCACACTATTACCCGGTCTTCACCTCTTTGAGCTTTCGCTTTCTTATTGACTATTCACCGCGGGCCGGTGTATAAATTTTCTAGTCAATTATTCATATGGTACGACAAAATAATATCAGAATCAGGAAGGTCGGCGTACCCGTCCGGTCAGTCAACCGGGCTCAGCTCTACACCGGGCGAAACAGAGACGGAGAGTCATGTCTCTATGCCACCATGTCTCAGCAGGCGGACAACTTCTTCCTGCTCCAGATCAACCCCGAGACGGGCTGGTTCCGGCAGATGTCACCTTCCGTACCGCAGTCGAACTATACGACGGCCGTCCACATGAGCCGCCACGGGCGCCTCTACATCGGGGCCGCCCACTCCGGACAGCTTTTCTGCTACGATCCCCTTGAGGAAAAGCTTATAGAACTCGGTGCAATCAATCCGACGAAGGCGATTTTCCCCTGCCGGATCGATGAAGACTCAAAAGGCGTAATCTGGATCAGCAGCCACCCCACCGCGGACCTCACAAGCTACGATCCTGGGACAGGCAGGTTCACCCGATACGGGCGGATGGACGAAGTCGATATGTA
>CBDUZM010000252.1:0-5306 GCA_965371685.1 uncultured Spirochaetaceae bacterium
CCTGGGCACTCTATGCAATCTTATCGCAGGTCTCGGTTCTGCGGCAATCGCCTCTATCGGCGCCTATTTCGTGCTGACACAGCGGCTGCAATACGGCGATCTTATGGCCATATCCAGCTATATATGGATGGCCTTGAGTCCTGCCATCACTCTCACCACCCTTGCCGGGCAGCTTACGGAAACCGGTGTCTCTATTCGGAGGGTAATAGAGATTTTGGATGAGAGGATCGATATCGTTAACCCGGAAAATCCTCTCTATCCCGAGAACCTGAAGGGAGGTATCCAGTTTAAGGATGTCTATTTTTCCTATGCATCCAATGTCCCACTTTATCGAGGCCTTTCCCTGGATGTTGAACCCGGTATGACTGTCGCCCTGGTCGGGCCTACCGGCTGCGGGAAAACCAGCCTTACAAGCCTGCTCATGCGGTATTGGAACATCCAGGCCGGCTCGATCCTCATAGACGGAGTGGATATCAGGCGGATGCAAAAGGAAAAGCTGCGGGAGTTTTTTGGCGTTGTGCTGCAGGACCCCATTCTATTCGATGGAACCTTGAGGGAAAACATCGCTTACGGGTACTCTGAAGCACCTTTTAAGAAAATCGAGGAAGCGGCTCAGTCTGCCGAGATATGGGACATGGCAATGAAGCTTCCCCGAGGATTCGACACTGTCATAGGCACCCGCGGGGTGAAGCTCTCCCTTGGTGAAAAGCAGCGGATCAGCATTGCCCGCGCGGTCGTGAAAGATCCCCTAATCCTGGTAATGGACGAGGCTACATCATCTCTCGACTCTGAATCCGAAGCCCTTATCCAGAAAGCACTCAGGCGAGTGCTTTCCGGAAGAACCAGTTTCGTTATTGCCCACAGGCTCTCTACAATCGTCGGCGCCGATATGATCGTTGCCATGGAGGCGGGAAGAATTGTTGAAAAAGGAACCCATGAACAACTCATGATCATCCCGAACGGTCACTACCGAAAGCTCTATGAAGAGCTGCAGACAGGCGGCAAGACAGGCATTCCCGTGGAGGTTGGTGTATGAAGCTGGAAACACCGAAAATAACCCGCCTTATAAACAGGCTTCTGGAGGAGGAGGATCAGCAAAGTTACCAGGGAAAAGCCGGGGATGATATAGCCCGGCTTTGGCACAGCTATCTGTATCCTCATCGCTTCAAGCTCCTCCTGGCTCTTTCGATTACATGTGTCTGGGCTGTGCATCCCTACGTCATGAATCTCACCGCCCGTTTCCTGGTGGACAAAGTTCTTCGGTTGAACGAGGCGTTTGATCCGGCCGCCCTTTTGCAGCAGTTTGCGCTGTATAAGGTATACGTTATCATCCTCGTCTCGGCCTGGCTCATTTTCGCATTAAATCACTGGCTGCGGAGCTGGTTAATCCTGAAGACCGGGCAGGAAGTGGTCTACGGATTTCGTAAGGAGCTGCACGAGAAGCTCCAGACACTGCACATCGGATTTTTCGAAAGACAGGAAACCGGCGGGATTATGAGCCGGGTCCTCGACGATGTGAATGTCGTCCGCCTGTGGTCTACCAGTTACGTTCTGGATATGGCGGCTCAGATCCTGCGGCTCATTCTCGGCCTCATCATCGTTCTGGTTATCAACTGGAAACTCGGGCTCCTCGTTGTTGTCAGCCTCCCCCTCTACGGTTATGCGTTCGCTGGAATGCGGCCCTTCATTAAAAGATCAAACATCGCAATTCGCCGGCTCAACAGCAGTATGTACGGCACGGCGGATGAGCGGATCAGTGGTATTGCTGTTGTAAAAGCCTTTTCGCAGGAGAAGAGAGAACGCAGATCCTTTGCCCGTATGATGAATGACTACGTGCGTCTGGGGATGCAATTAGTCCTCTACCAGCAGGGACTGGCCCTTCTGGCCGGCATTCTTACAGCGGTTACCACCGGTCTGATCATTTATTTGGGCGTGCTCCAGATAAAGGTCGGGAACATGACTCTGGGCGATGTCATAGTTTTCGTCTATGCTCTTCCGACTCTCTTCGCCCAGGTGAGCAGTCTCACCGTAATGGGAACTGCAGTCCAGGCTGTCCTTGTGGTGATAAAGCGTCTCTTCAATATTCTGGACGAGGAGGGAGAGATCATCTCCGGTCCCGTAAAGCTCGAGGGGCTGCCGGGGGATATTTCCTTTAACCGGGTAACCTTTACCTATCCGGGTCAGAAAGAGCCGGCGCTCCGGGATGTGACTTTTAAAGTGCCGGCCGGCGCCAAGATCGCGATCATGGGCCCTTCCGGCGCAGGCAAGAGCACTCTCTTTCAGCTCCTCGAACGCTTCTACGATCCTCAGGAAGGGGCGGTCGTCGTTGGCGGTGTGAATCTGGTCGAGGCGGAAATCAATTCGATACACGGCTTTATTCGGATGGTTCAACAGGAGCCGGCAATCTTTTCCGGCACTATTGCGGAAAACATTACCTACGGATATTTCGACGCCGCTCCGTCACAGATTATGGAAGCTGCCAGGCAGGCGGAGCTCCACGACTTTATAATGAGCCTGCCGGTGAAATACGAAACGATTGTGGGGCAAAACGGAATCTCTCTCTCCGGCGGGCAAAAGCAGCGGCTCTCGTTGTCCACAGCTCTGCTCACCCGGCCGCATATCCTTCTTCTTGACGATACCACGAGTGCCCTGGACGCAGAAACTGAAGCGCGGGTTCGTTCCACCCTCGACAGGGTGCTGGAAGGACGAACCAGCCTTATTATTACACAGCGTATAGCCACCGCCCGCGATTGTGATATTATTATAGTTTTTGAAAACGGCGTAATAACACAGATGGGAACCCATGACCGACTCGTGGAGCAAGACGGGTTTTACCGTCGAATCTTCGAGCACCAGGAATCACTGTAGGAGACAGGATATGAGACTGCCCGGCTGACAGACTGCCCGGGTGGTCTTGACGTTTCTCATAGATAGTGTTATATTTCATACCGACCGGTCGGTTTTAACGAGATTCAATATGACTGTTCAACCAAGAAGCGAAGAGACATATCAGCGTATACTCAAAGCCGCGGAGGATAGCTTTGCCCGCTCCGGCTACGATGCCACGGGCGTTGCGGAAATCTGCCGGCAGGCAGGAATAAGCAAAGGCGCCTTCTACCATCACTTTTCCAGCAAACAGGCTCTCTTCCTGAACCTGTTCGAACACTGGCTTGCAGACCTGCATATAAGCCTGGCACAGACAAGGGAAAAGGCTGCGAATGTCCCGGCGGCAATCAAATCCATGGCAAACCAGATAAGAGCGATCTTCCGTCAGGGAGGAAGCCAGTTTTCGATATTTCTCGAATTCCTGACCAAATCTTCGAGAGAACCGGAAATCTGGCAGGCTATTATCGCACCTTACCGTCGTTATCATGACTACTTCTCGGAGATGATCGAAGAAGGCATTCGTGAGGGCAGTCTCAAAAAAGTGGACCCGAAAAAGACTGCCCAGATACTCGTCTCTCTGGCTGTTGGAATTATTGTTCAAGGCATAATGGATCCCTCCGGCGCCGACTGGGAAAACCTTATTAAGGAAGCCCTTGAGCTGCTGTTGACGGGGCTTCGTGGAAAATCATAGATATGAAGATACTATTGACCGGAGCGTTCGGTAACATCGGTAAGAGCACGCTGCTCGAATTAATCGCACAGAATCACAAAGTTCGATGCTTTGATATAAAAACAAAGAGGAATGTAAAAGCCGCCCGTCCGTTTCTCGACCGCGTCGAGATATTCTGGGGCGATCTGCGGAATAGAGATCAGGTTGATGAAGCGGTTAGAGATATCGATGCAGTCATTCATCTCGCCTTTGTTATCCCCAAGCTCTCTGCCACCGGCGTGGGAAGCGAAGATAAACCTGACTGGGCTCGAACCGTCAACGTGGGCGGTACTAAAAACCTTATCGAGGCATTAAAAGCTCAACCGCAGCATCCCCGCATCGTTTTCGCCTCCTCCATCCATGTATACGGGAACACACAACACATGCCGCCGCCGAGGACTTCGACCGAGCCGGTCAATCCTGTTGAGCACTATGCAAGACACAAGGTGGAATGTGAAAGAATGATCCGGGATTCGGGATTGGAATGGTCCATTCTCAGGTTTGCCGCCGCGCCGCCCTACTCTGTCAATATGGATCCGGCCATGTTCGATGTTCCGCTGAATAACCGCATAGAATGCGTACATACCCGGGACGTAGGAACCGCAGCAGCCAACGCAGCGGGCAGCAGTAAAGTATGGGGAAAGATCCTGATGATCGGGGGCGGCCCCAAATGCCAGATCTATTACCGGGACATGGTCCGCATTATACTGGGCGCCATGGGAGTCGGAAATCTTCCGGATTCAGCATTCTGCACTAAAGCCTTTGCTGTTGACTGGATGGACACGCGAGAGAGCCAGCGGCTTCTTAAATATCAGCAGAGAGATCTGTCGGATTTCGCGGATGAGCTTAAAGATTTACTCGGTCTGCGGCGCCTGGCAGTCCGGTTATTCGAGCCCTTTGTCCGCCGGTGGCTCCTGAGTAAATCGCCTTACTATCGCTGCGCCGTGAGCAGGGAGCGGTACTGGAAGGATAGAGTGGCAGTCATCACCTCTGCGGCAAGCGCCGCCGGAACAGCGGTTGCGAGGAAGCTTTCCGCTTCGGGTTTAAAGACGGTCCTTATCGACAGGAACGCGGCATCCGTGCAGCAACTCGCTTCAGACATACAGGACGCCGGAGGAAAAGCCTTCGGCCTTGCCGCCGATCTCTCGCGGGAAACGGATAGAGAGAGTGTAATCGCGGAAGTTACACGGTCCTTTTCAGATATTGATGTTTTGATCCACACGACAAATACGATGGAACATACTTACTCCTGGAAGGAAGAGATGGAAACGATTCAGAAAAATATGCTCGCAATGCTTCATTTAAACCATCTTTTTGATTCGGAGCAGAAAAAAAAACAGCCCGACCGTCTGATTATTGTAGAACAGGCAAACCTTTCTGCTAAGAAAAAAACGGCTCTCATAAAGGCTGTAAAAGCATTCAACAGCACATACATCTCTTCTCTCTTCAGAACCTTGCGTAAGAGAGGATTCCTGGTCACGCGGATAACCACCCTCCCCTTGTTTGAATTAAACAGGGATGCTGATTCCATAGGCGCATTCGTACCTGCAAACCCTGGAGTCACGCCGGAGAAAGTCGCCGACAGCATATGGAAAGTGCTCGTTAAACCGAAGCATCGCGTCCACGTTCCTTCGCTGTTCGCTCTCTATGCCTGGGCCGGATACGGTTTCCTCCGGCTGCTAAATCACCTGGTGAATACCTTTAAAACCCG
>CBDUZM010000253.1:0-5295 GCA_965371685.1 uncultured Spirochaetaceae bacterium
AGCTAAGAAAAAAGCGCAGGATGGGTTTTCCCATTTCCTCATCATAATAATGGGTGTAGGAGAATTCCATCGATTCACTTTCGTAGTCGACGGCGCCGAATCGTTCCACCAGGCATGCCTGCAGTTCCCCTTTTAATTCCCTTTGACTGATGAGCACTCCGATCACAAGCTTTTCACGGGTAAATGGTATTGGTATCCCCATATTCTGCCCGGCCTATAGCGAATGGGTCTTCCTTTCGCATACTTTTAGTTGTAATCCATGAAGATTTTAGCTTATAATGAAGATATATGGAAGAGAGAGATGACTGGGTTCTAAAACTCGAAGAAGCCGCCCTTACGAAGGCGGACCATCTGACGAAGCACAAGATGCCTCAATTAAAGAAGCATTTCAGCCTCTACCAGACCTATTTTGATAATATATATCAAATCCTCATAAGGAAATCTCTTATACAAGAGGATCCGTATAAATATGAAGAGAAGATATCCGAATTGAAAACTCCTCCCAAAACAGACATCCACGAAGCGGAGCGTAAGGACCAGATGCGCCAGCGTTTCTCGGCGTTCAAGGCTCAACTGGATTACCTTAATACCTACTATCAGTGCAGCCTGGAGTTTTTAAACCTGGATCGAATAAAGAAGGTGGTGGATCTGCTGAATTATTTTCCGTGGTCCAATTTAACCGGCGCCCTCGCTCATTCAGTCACGATAAACTTCGCTGACTATCTTCGGCGTATTAATATGGGATCTGATAAAATGACTTCGAAGATCCTCAGCGATACAGTAGCTCAGATTACGGGGGTAATGCAGGCTATTCTCATTATCCTCAAGGAGGTTACCGACTATCAACGGGAACTCTACAAGCTGGAGGTTAGAAGAACGGTTATCCCTGAGTTGAGGATAAACCCCGGGGGATCTGAAGAGGACATGAAAGCCGTTAAGCAGATCTATCCAAAGAAAATGGGGGGCAAGCCTTTCTATCCCGATCTTATTAAAGAAATTTTTGCCGAAGAAGTTTCCGCCCAGGGAGCTCAGCTGAAAGAGGATGTATTGGCAAAACTCAAAATTGAAGAGGAGAAACCTCGAGCAAGCATAAAGGTTTCTTACAAGGGGCTTCTTGTTCAAGCAATACGTTACCTGGCGAGTGCCGGTTTCCAGTTGGAGGATGTTATAAACAAGCTGTCCGACAATCATCAAGCCTTGATGAGCCGGAAGGTGGGAATCGCCAGGAAGCTCAATAAATGGCTTAAAAGGCTCTTTGGCGGCGGAATGGATAAGCAGATTTATGAGATCGAATACCTTGGCTTAAAGGACTCTACGGCGAAAACAGAGAGGATAGATTTTAACAGCTTTATGGTCGATTTAAAGAATAAGACCAAACTCTATTCTGCTCTGACTAAGGAGGAGAGCATAGCGAGTAAACAGCTTAGAGCAACACCTGAGCAAAAAATCTCCAAATTTCTCAATAACAACCTGTCCGCCCTTCAGACGATTCACAGAAGGCTCATAGGATTGAACAACTATTTCAGGTCGGAATTCCAGAATGAAAAGAATATACGCCATCGGGGTTTGAAAGTCGAGTTGGCCGCCATAAAGAACAGCATTGTAAAGGCAAACCAGAAAAAGCATGAATATGTTTCGCTGAAGGAGCAGCAGGAGCAATTAAAACAAATGGGTATAAAGCAACCTGAAAATACGGCGCCTCCAAAAGAATAGGAGAGGGGCGGACAGGGGGATCGTTCAGACCTGGAAGCTTACGAGGACCGGTACAGGCCAAGAATACTCAAATTGTCCGTTTCCTTCTTTAATATTTCTACAGATTCGTAGAACAGAGAAATTTCTTCAGGCAATTCCACATCGACATAGAACATATACTCCCAGGGTTTTCCCTCTATGGGTCGTGATTCCAGCTTTTTCATGTTCAGTCCCTTTTCAGCGAGCGCTTTAAGAGCGTGGTAAAGCGAGCCGGGTTTGTCAAGGGTGGAGAAAACAAGCGAAGCTTTATTGTATTCCTTTTTGCCCCAGAGTTCCTCTGCTTCTTCCTCCCGGGCGATCAGCACAAAACGTGTATAGTTGTGGACATTAGTCTCTATGCTGGGCTTCAATATGCTCATGCGGTATACTGCGGCTGCTTCCTCGCTGGCGATGGCTGCATTGTCCTTTTTTCCCTCCTCGGCAATAAATTCCACCGACGCCGCTGTATCGTAGTAAGCGATTCTCTCCCAGGAAGGATAATTATCGAGAAAACGGCTGCATTGAGCAATACCCTGGGGATGGGAATAGACCTTACGTATGTCCTCCAGCCTGGCTTCAGGACAGGCGATAAGGTTGTGGATAATACGGATCTTTTTTTCCCCGATGATTTTGACATCCGGGAATTGAAGCAGCAGATCGTAGTTTTCGTGGATAGAGCCGGAAAGAGAATTCTCGAGCGGTATTATACCGTAATGCACCCTGCTTTCCAGGACAGCGTTAAACACATTTCTGAATGTGCGGCACGGAACCGGTACGGGATTTTCATCGAATATTCGATTAATCGCCTTTTCGCTGAATGCTCCCCTCTCTCCCTGAAACGCCACTTCAATTTCCCCGGTTACCTGGCGCGAAAGTTTGCTCTTCTTACGGGGTCTTTTTTTCCGGAGTTGGGTCTCCAGACGCAGCTTTCCCGGGAGTCTCGAAAGCTCCTTTTCAATAACGGGCGTCATTGCTTCGATATCCCGCATCAGTTTTTCAAATTGTAATGGATGAAGTGACTGGGGGCCGTCGGAAAGTGCATGATCGGGATCCATGTGCACTTCGAGGATCAGTCCGTCGGCGCCTGCCGCGATGGCCGCTAACGACATGGGTAAGACTTTCTGACGGATGCCGGTTCCATGGCTCGGGTCCACAACGATAGGCAGATGGCTTAGCTTCTTAACTACGGGAATCGCGGAGAGGTCCAGAGTATTTCGAGTATAAGTCTCGAATGTTCGAATTCCCCTCTCGCAGAGAATTACATGATCCGATCCGTGCGCCAGAAGGTATTCGGCAGACATGAGCAGGTCCTCTATGGTGGCTGCCATTCCTCGCTTAAGGAGAACGGGCTTGCCGATCGCGCCCACCGTCTTGAGCAGCTCGAAGTTCTGCATATTACGGGCGCCGATCTGCAGAATGTCTACGTATTCCCGGAGAAATTCCAGCTGATCCGGGGAACTGATTTCAGAGACAATCGGCATTCCTGTTGCCTCTCCCGCTTCCTTCAAATATTTTATACCTTCTTCGCGAAGCCCCTGAAAAGAATAGGGGGAAGTTCTCGGTTTAAAGGCGCCGCCTCGTAAAAGCACCGCCCCGGATTCTCTTACGGCATAGGCTGTCTCGAGGATCTGTGCCCTGGACTCCACCGAGCAGGGCCCGGCGATTACGACGATTCTTCCCTCGCCGATCCGGATAGGGCCAACCTGGACAATAGTGTCCTCACGGTTGAATTCACGCGATGCCAGTTTGTAGGGTTTTGAGATGGGTATAACACGATCAACACCTGCCAGGATCTCAACCTCTCGTATATCGAACTGAACGAGCCCGACGGCGCCAAGGATAGTCTCTTCCTCCCCTACTATTTCCTTTATACGGCAGCCTCTGGACTCAAGAAAATCTACGATCTCTCTCTTTTCCTTCGGTTTTATCTCTCTATTTAAAACGATAACCATGTTTCAAGCCTAGAGGAAGCGCGTGTTTGTGTCAATAAAGCTTTTAGGCTTCTTAGCGTAAAAGCAGGCTCTTTGTGGTGGGAATGCCTTGAAAATTGTTCAGTAGTCTATTACACTCAAGAGATGAAAAATGTAATCCAGCAATATGCTAAAGATCTCACTGCCGGAAGACTCGCCTCCGGGTACGAGCACTCTTACCGTATCTATCATCTGGCAAGGGAAATCGGGAACGGCATGGAGTACGATGATGAGGTTCTGCATGCCGCCTGTTTTCTTCACGATATCGAGAGAATGGTAGATCATCCCCGCGGATCGGCTGAGAAGGCAAAGGTCATCCTGACAGAGACCGGTTTCCCCGCAGGGAAGATCGGCCTGGTGACCAGGGTGATTCTCTCTCATATGCCTGGAAGTACACCTGATCTCGTTGAAGCCAGGCTGCTGCACGACGCTAATTTGCTGGACAGTATAGGCGCCATTGGTTTTGCCAGGCTCTCTATAGGGGCTTTTTTCTGGCATCACTATAAGACCCTGGAGGATGTTATAGGGATGCTCGAGGAGGAGCTTTCCAATACTAATCATTTCATTTTTCCCAAATCGAAAGAGATGGCCGGCGCGAAAGAAAAATTTTCCAGGCGGGCTATTGATCAGTTCAAGGAGGAACTGAAATTGTAGAAAAAATTCAGAGACATATTTTCAAAAAAGGAGTATAAAAGAAGAGAAGATGTCGAAACAAATTGTTATTACCCATCTTGAAGGGATTGAAGAAATAGCTCCGCTTCTCGATAAGTTGCCCGTTCGGTATTACGATCTTCAAAATGCTACAAGCGACGATTTTCATCAGGTGGTGGAGTCGTTTCTCAAGTCCATGGCCGGGAAAGATGACATGGCTTTTGTGGTGGTCATGTCCAAAAAGACTTTTATAAAGGAAGAAAATGAGAAAGCGGTAGGAAAACTGCTGACCGGCGCTGGAATTAAAGCCGAGCCTGTATTTCTTGTGGCGGATAAGAGCTTTAAGGTGTCTGAATTGAAACGTATTATTCAATGCAACCACCTCTTTTACAGCATACCGGATAACACGGATACGCTCCTCAATAGGAAGAACACAAGCGTTTTCAGGGGCTATATTGATAAAGCGCTGCTGGATTACAGGAACCATCGTAAACTGATTGAGTTAATAAGCGATGAATTCTTGAGTTTTATCGAAAAGGAACAGCTTCGATCTACTAAAGAGGAAGTCGAGCAGCTCAACATGGAACTGGAATCTCAAAACAAGGTAGACGAGCTTACCAAGCTGCTTAACCGGAAGGGAATAGTTGAGTACTTTCAAGTAGCTAAAGGAAGGGCTGCCAGGGAACGATGGCGTATCAAGATAGATGAAAGCAGTCATTCGACAGATGTAAAGAAACGCCATCTTGTTGGATCTGGTCTCGAAGAGTATTTCGGACAACTTGCATGCATGATGATTGATATCGACGATTTTAAAAAGGTAAACGATACCCATGGACATCTCGTCGGGGATAAGGTGTTAACGGAATTGGGAGAGATGTTCACGGCAGACAAGATATTCCGGGATGAAGATGTCAGTGGGAGATACGGTGGAGAAGAGTTTATT
>CBDUZM010000254.1:0-5290 GCA_965371685.1 uncultured Spirochaetaceae bacterium
AAATCAGCGAACTGACAGGGGTTGGAAAAACCGGGGCTGAAAAGAAAGTGATGATTGACCTGTTAAAATTAGCTTTACAGCAGTATGAGCTCAATTTTGACAAGTTTACCGCTAATAAAGAGGCTCTTAACGCTGCAAAAAACATAGTAACAATTGCTGCGCGAAAAATAGAAGATAGCATTCTTATTATGAAAAACATTTTGGCGCCTGAGAGCAGCCATATGGACACAGCGATATTAAGAATGGATATCAGCCTGCTTCAGTGCCGGAGGGCGGAGAAAAATTTTCTGCTGCGTCATGACACAGAAAATGTTGATAGTTTTGCCCGGGGAATTCAGGGTTTGAGAGAGCTTGGGAGCAGCATGAAGGCTTTGACCAAAGACAAAGCTACAGTGAGCCTGCTGGATGATATAGAGGCGGAAATATCTATCTATGAAAACGCTTTTCAGGATATAAAGGGATTATTTGACTCTAAGAATTTTGGATCGGTTAGCGATCCGGCGTTGTTGAATATTGACGATGAAGTGACATTGATGATGGAACCCGCCGATACCCCGTCATCTGTGGAGACGACCGGGAGTCTGATTGAAGCAGGGAGAAATCTGGAATATTACGCCAGGATCACACTGAAAGATCAAACTCCTCTAATATCCATCCTGCAGGCAAGAAGATGGGAGAAGAATTTTCAACACAGATATGACAGCCTGACAGGCGATCCGGATTCAATGTCAAGTTTCTATATAGAAAGGGTTGAACAGGAAATAGAAAATATCAGGAATTGGTTGAGCTCCGTGAAAAAGGAGGATTGGTTCGGGGACGAGTTTGTTCCCTTAAAGTTGTCCCTTGATCGATATGAATATAATTTAGGGCAGCTCGGTCGTAATTTTGACGCCTTTTATATCAAAATAAAAGAGATGCTGAAATCCGCCCGATATATAGAATGGGCTGTTCAAAGGATAAGAGATAAGGTGTTTGACACCGCATCTGAATCCGAAATAGACGGCATATACTATCTAAGCCCGAAATTACCGATTCATGGTCAAGCCGAAGGTAATTATCATGATGTGGGGTCTCTTCTCGCGAGCCAGCCGCCGAGTAAAGGGTATCGTCACTGCAAAAACTGGATCCAGTTTTACTTTGACCAGGATGGTCACTATTTCCAGGAAAAAGTTATATCCTCCCTATACTTTCACATCTGGATCAGAACGGTTGACGACAGCATAGACATCGGTTATGAGAAAATAGGCAAATACAGCGGCGGCTCGGGCAGTGTAGATAATTATATTACGGTAAATTACGATGCATCCAAGGGGTATACCACCCAAAACGGCTGTTCTCTGATAACAGGTAAAATAGATATGGATGATCCTATAAGGGTAAATGATATTTATAAATTTGCGTTGAAACTTTCCAGGCACTCGGGTTATCCTTCAGTGGCTATGGCGCCGGATCAGTATTCTTTCATCATTATCAATCCTCCGGCAGACGGAATATTGAAATCAGAAGACGGTGATAAGGACGGCCTCAGTGCTTATGAAGAGCTGTTTGTTTATTATACGAATCCCTACGATGAGGATACTGACGGCGACGGACTGGGTGACGGGATAGAGGTGTTGAAGGAAACATCTCCCAATATTAACGATCTCTATTCAGGTGGCGTCATTGAAGGTGTAAACGATACGCCTCATATAACTAATCATAAGACTATTGATGGTGACTGGATCGTCGATAATAACGACAGGTTTTTAAATACCGGATTTACACTTCATGGAAATCTAATCATTCGCAGCGGAGCATCCTTGGCCCTGGATAGCTGCATCCTGTATATGAACAGAAAAACCAAAAACAGCCGTATCTATATAGAGAAAGGTGGTGCCTTGAATCTGAGAAAGACCGAGATCGATTTAAATGAAACCGACCACTGGTATAAGATCGTAGAAGGGAGCGGCGTTGACTTAGAATCTAATTTCGATGTTTATGGAACATTGAATTTACAGGAGAGCATGCTTAAGAACAGCTTGGGTATCGTATTTTTCCAGGAGAGTAAAACGAATATACGCGACAGTAGTATATTAAACTGTTATCATTTAAGCTTTGAGGGTGTATCGGATGCAGTGATAGAGGGCAGCGTTATCTCAAATTTTATCGGGGTACCGATATATTGTACATCCTCGTCGCCTGTAATAAAAAATACCATTTTAAATGTTGAATATAGTGGGGTGGGGATGTATTGCTTTGCTTCCTCCCCGATTGTTGTTGATTCCAGGATTATTGTATGTGAGGATGAAGATTCAGAGGACTGGGCATTTATCCTTGTCGAGAATTCGCATCCGGAACTTTCCGGTACATACTTTAATACTAAAAGATTAAAACATGATAAGAGTTCGGAAATTGTGTTTAAATAAATGACAGTTACAATCTATTTATGAAAGTTATCTGTACCACGCACCTTTTACGATACCTCGGGCGCATATCAGAATCACCCCGCGGTCTTCGATTCTGGTCGATTGAAAAAAGAGCCTCGTTTTCAACTGCAGCGTGGTCTTGAAGGTGAAGAAAATAATAGAATTATAACGTTAAATATGGAAAAATATAATATATGATGAAACAACTTTTACTCTTTGCTCTAAAAGGTAAAAAATTCGCCGTATGGAAAGAGGATATAAAGGATATACGAAAAATCGGTGCACTCTCTCACCTGCATATCGATCGCAGCGGCACTTTCGATGTAACCCTGATTGACGATCGAATAACCTATTTGTACGATCTTTCAGTCTGCCTGGGCTTGGCTGCCACCGAGATGGAAAAAAAAGAGAACGCCCTCATAATACCCGGTGGAAACGAAGCAACAGGTTTTACAGTTGAGGGTAAAATAAAACAAATATCGGTCGCTCCTGAAAAGACGCATCCATTGCCGGATTACTTGAAAACTGACATTATTAATACGGTCATAGAGTACGGCTCGAAACCTGTTCCTGTCATCAACCTTTCGCAGTTACACGCCTGCTTTCAACAGCCGGAACATAAAGCACCCGTGCCCGGTCTCCGGCTGCCAAGAATTAAAAGAAAAGAAGATCCGTACGGTGACTGCTTTTGGACTTTTTCCTGCTGCTGCCATTTTTTCACCGTATTGCATGGATACATAGAGACGGTACAGGTGAAAAGCGAAAATATCTTAAAATTGCCTTTCATCCCCTGTTACGTGGAAGGGATCATCATCCGCAACGGACGAGTATTGCCCTTGATCCGGCTGTCAGATTGCCTGGGATTGGCAGAGCGAACCGTTCCCGAGTCCGCGCTTATCCTGGAAGAAGCAGGACAGTGCTTTGGTTTTCTCGTCGATTCCGTATGTGAGAATCTCGATGTCGAATCAGTTCAAGTTGTCCCTCTCCCACCGCTTGCCGCGTCTGCCTGGTTGCGCAAGGCAATCCTGTCAAAGCAAGGTATAATGCCGTGTATCCATCCTTTTATCTTGCTGAAAGCCCAACAGGATAAGGTCACGGAACAGATACCCTCGCAACAATACACCCTGGATTCCCGGTTTCCCTCTTTGCAGTACAAAGAGGAGATCGAGGTGGTGGAGTTTACTATCCTGGGAGTAAAGCAAGCTATTCCCGGATGCGAGATGGAAGATACTGTACCCTTCAGGCCGTTTTGGCAAGTTCCCACTCAAAATCCTGTTGTCATAGGGGTTGCGGAGCATGAAGGCACGATTCTCCCTGTGCTGGACCTTGCTCCCTACTTTGGAAAGAAATTGGCGCCGACGCCTGACTGGAACATGGTGCTCATTACAAACGGTGACTTTCAAGCGCTTTTAATAGCCGAGACTGTGATCGGAAAGCGCCGTATCGCGGTGAATCTTCAGAAGGAGCTTCCTGTCCATCTGTCTGAAGATGTGGTTTACGGGTGTTATCTGGATAAAGACGCGGTCACCCTGATACTCAATACCGCTTCCATGGCGTTTTATGCTGAAGGTCTGAATATGAAGGAGCTTTCAAGCGTTCTTACAGCGGTGGAAGCGCCCGGTGCAGAAGCACTGGACATCTCCTTTGAACAGAGCCGAAAAACGGGATATACCGACAGGCAAGAGACAGGGGTGGAAAGCAAAATCGCATCCGTAATGTTCAAAAAAGCAGAGATCGAAAAGGGTGAGATCAACGAGATAGAGGATATTGATGAAAAGGCATACGTGAACGGCGCCGCATCCGATCTTCTTCCGGAATTGGAAGAGAAACCGGGTGCATTAAAAAGGGACGCACAGGGGAAAGGGGAAAGAGAAAAAGAAAAGCCTGTCGACGGGACGAAAGCGGCGCCTGTATCGGAGGACGAAGCGGCAGCTCGAGAAGAAACGGACGATACGGAAACCGGTCCGCAAAAAATAGAAGAAGTTCTCGCAGCCGGATACCCGGAGACAAAAGAAATCGGAAAATCCATACAATCTCAAGTATCCCCGTCTCTTGTAGATTCCGGAGAAGCGTATGGTGATAAGCCGCACTGCAGAAAAAAACCGATATGGTACTTTATCGCCTCTGTTTTGGCCGTCTGTCTTCTGGTTGCAGGATACTTTATTTTCGCTCCGGCTGATTGGAAACCGGGTGATGCGAGTACAGGTAGAAAACACGAGTCGATCACGGTGGAAAAAGAGATTACCGCTTTCCCATCGGAGTCTGCGAGCGAGGAGGATGGAGAAGCAGGCGAAACGGTTCAAGCAAGCCGTGAGGAAACAGTTGCTTACTTGATTCACTTTCCTCCGGATTCGTCTCTGCTGCTTCGGGATGAAATAGATAATTTGAGGAGTATAGCCGACTCCATTAAACAGGATCCGCCTAGTAAAATCATCATAACAGGCCACACGGCCAGGGTGGGAACGGAAGAATCCTGCCTGATCCTGTCAAAGGAGCGCGCTGAAGCTGTTCGAAGTAAGTTGCTTTCACTTTCAGCCTTCGATGAGAGTAGAATCATTACCCTGGGTGCCGGTACGAACGAGCCCATAGATGATCAATCGACTCTGGAAGGGAGAAGTAGAAACAGGAGAGCGGAAATCCGTTTTGTGTACTGAAAACAGGACACTGTCGATCCCGAGTATTTTTTACAGAGGTCCTATCAATCAGCCACACTAAAATAAATAAAACGGATGGCTCTGCTGCGACGGAGACGTAAATACCCTATAGGAGGTTAAATCAAACAATGCCCATCATTGTGATACCCATTGCTATCGTCGGTATAGCCCTGACGGCCTTTATTGTTTTATTATTGAAATTCTTTCTCTTTCCAAAGAAGGTCGATGTAA
>CBDUZM010000255.1:0-5289 GCA_965371685.1 uncultured Spirochaetaceae bacterium
ACTTTCCTTCTCGGCATCCACTACACGGCTCTTCTCCTCGTTGAGTTCCAGCTCCAACCTCCCAAGTATCTCCCGCAGGCGTTCCATCGCCCACCGGGCATCCTTGTCGGTCAAAAGCACCAGATCGTCAGCATATCTGACCAGCTGCACGTTCGGGCCTTTCCGTTCGGTATACCCCCTCTTCTTCCATGTCGCATCCAGCGCATGGAGATATATGTTCGCCAGTAGCGGCGATATAACTCCACCCTGTGGCGTTCCCTTCTGTGGCTTCCATCTGCGGCCATCTTCTTCAACGACGCACTTGAGCCATGACTTGATAAGCCCGAGCACCTTACGGTCTACTACCCTTCGGGCCACAAGCTGCATCTGATATTCCCCCGATATTCTGGACACATGGTTAAGCTGCCAAGAGCATTCTCTCGTATTCATCCGGACTCAAGTACCCCAGATAAGAATGACGGCGAACACGATTATAAAACAATTCGATGTACGTGAATATATCTCTTCCCCGTGGGCGCGGTGGGCACGGGGATGGAGGAACAAATCTGGAACACCAAAGCACTGGGCCTGTTTGTACCGATCACAGAAAGAAAACTGACGGTAAACTAATCATTTATTTCAAGACTATGTCCGCAGTTGTCACATGTTATCGCATTTTCATTATTCAGCCTGCCGCATTCTGTACACGCTGTATTAGTATTACCCTTTTTCTTTTTATTATATTTTCATTTCTTGAGGGGGGGGTTGCTTCTCCAGCGGACCTTCCCCGTACCTGTCAGGTCCAGGTCGTGCATGTGTTTTACAACAAATATGGATCAAGGGAAAGTGTACTTTTGCCGCAATGATTCCAAGATTGCCATACGTTGAGCGTCCGATACAGCCAAACCATAGGCGATGATCTCCACGATTTCTATGGGATACCCTCCGCTGGAACCCAGGCTGGGTTCGGTATAGGTTCCCATGGGAGTGGTCTTGGCAGGATCTGAACCACACGGTTCATTGTCAAAGTTGACATAGATCGACATGCCTTCTTCCATGCTGAACCTGAATGTATAGGCATTATAGTCATCGGCGTAATAATCCTGAGGCAAATATGCTCTGATATTTTGTCCCTGATGAGACATGATGAGCCGGTTTTCGGCCCAGAAACCGATCGAAAGATTTCGGAAACTGGTCGAGCTGGTACCAAACATGAAGTAGGCCGGATAGGGAATCTGCAGGTTGTTCAATTTCACCAGGGCGAAGATCGTATAATCAGTATCGGTAAACTTGTTTTCTCCGAAATACCGGAATATCCCGTCCAACTCTCCGGGAATCTGATAACATTTTACAGACGGTTTGGAACCCCCACTGGCTGGCGAAGGTAGCGCATCCTCGATCCATTCTCCACCATAATGGCCGGCTCCCAGCGGTGTGGCATCCATACCCTGTTCACCAGTTTCATCGAATATGTTGCGCATTCTGGTAACGTATGAGGACCCTCCGTAATCCTCCACTTCCACTCCTCCCAGCTCATCATCCGCCGAATACCAGAATATCGGGTTATCCAGGGATAACCCCACCGGGATGCAATCGATCTCGTCATATTCAGTGGCGACCTTGACCTTGATGATCCTGTCTGGACGGGCCAGGCTCCGTACCACATAGGAGATCGGTTTACCAGAAGTTACAGTGCCCCCGGATTCCAGGAAGACTTTTAAGCTGTCCAGATTTCCCTGCAAGGCGGAGATCGCTTTGTCCGCATCGCCTCCGAAGGCATAACCCGATATCTCGCAGGATTGCAGGGTGTCCAAGCTGGTAATTTCAAATTCGCCGCCGCCGGAACCAGCGGCTCCCGAAAAGAACGCTTTAACTGCTAAATCTATCATAGTGGAAGAGGATGTGGACTGTACCAGCAAATAAAATATCCTGCCATATTTAACCGACTCTATGAACGCCGCAGGATTGCCCGGTTGAATAAACTTCGCCAGATCTTCCGGGGTCACATCGGCACCAAAAACTTGAGAGTAGGAGGTGGGAAGCTGATAGGCAAATGTATAATACCCCTGATATAGTTTTACCAGCATAGAGTTGTATTCGATATCGTTCTTATAACCAAATTTTGCGTCAATATCGACGGTCACATTCGTGAAACTCGCCCCGATGGCTAACTCCAATTCTTCCCTGGAATGGATCATCGAATATTCATAGGTGACATCCGCCGCTAATCCCATTTGGCTCACATTATTCACGATCTGGTTGGCCTCTCTGTAGTAGGCGCTTATCGATACCGTGTCCAGATACGCGGCTACCGAACTTAGCGTATCAGTACCGCACATAACGGTCATCACGATATTCCCACCCGCCCGGCTTACCACGATCGGACGGGGAGGCGCTTCGTCCAGGTATGCTCCCTGCAGCAGGTTGCCCGGCCATATCACAGAAGTGTTAGGATCGAAAAGAGGGAATTCCAGGAAACCTTCGGTGATTGTATGTCGAGTCTTCGTGCAATAGTATATTTCCCCGCTTGTTGTTTCATCCTCGTATACTTCTTCCTCGGTTTGATCATGAAATTCCGCAAATTCCTCGAATTCACCACCATTGTTTATGACCTCTTCAAATGTGCTTCCCCCGGTGGGAGAGCTGGGCGAATCTTCGCGAGAACAGGTAATCAGGAGCCCCAATATCATCAGGCCAAGCAGGATAAACAGAGCCGTCAGGAAAGTCCTCCGACCGATTTTCATTTTCACATCCTCCAATTCAAATACCGATTTCAAAACCAGTTCCGTTAACGGCAGGGAACAGAATTAAAACGGAGGGAAAATCATGGTTGCAATTCCATTCATCCCGTCCTGGGTCGAAGTCCCTCCGGCGTCCCCACCTCCTCCACCACTGGCGGGATACCAGTACTCACTGACGCAGTCGTCCAAAATCACAAATTGACTACTTTCATACACCAGACAGATCGAGGGACCACCTCCACCTCCACCTCCGTTACCACCGTTCTGTCCATAACCACCGTTACCTCCGTGACCACCGGTTCCCGTATAGCGATAATAAGTCTGAAACCACCACTCATACGTGTCCGAGACAATTCGGGCACCTCCACTTCTTCCTTCGCCCCCTTCTCCACCGTCGCCACCCTTACCAGCGCTGCCTCCATTCCCACCTCTACTGGTGGTGACTTTGGTCTGGTAAATAGATATACCGGTACTATTAGTCAACAAGATACCGAACGATCCTCCACCACCACCACTCCCCGGTCCGCCCAGGCCTCCGTCTCCACCTGCGCCACCACCACCGCCACCTCCACCGGTACAGTTGCATGTAAACGCGATCACGCTCCCGCCACCGCCACCGCCGCCACCTCCACCTGAACCGTGATTACCATTTTCCCCACCGGTCCCATCAGAGGGGATATAGCCTCCCTCTGAAACTGACCCAAAGCTGGATCCACCCTCACCATCAGAGGCCCAGGAATCGAGGTAGCCGCCGGCATTTCCTCCACTGCCACCATTAGATCCAGACAACCCCATTTCACCCGCATGCCCGCCTGTTCCAGGAAGGGGGCCTCTTCCGGTCTCCCCCGCATTGCTGTAGACAGCTCCTGATCCACCCCCATGGCCTCCCCGATATGTGGTATTGGCTCCATAAACGCCCCCCAGAGAGTTACAAGCTGTCAATAGCGCGCAGCATTTGGATATGACGCCCGTGCTGCCATTGTCGCCATCGGCGCCATCCAGAGAAGGATCATCCACTACCTGGCTAAATCCATTTCTACCCCGGGAGGCATGGATTGAATCTCTTGATATAGTGATGTTGCTGCACCCATGGAGGCTGATACCTATCGAACTTTCCCCGATTCCAGCACTTTCCGCGCTAATAATATACAGACCATCCAGTGTGATCGAACTGACTCCGGAACCTTTGACAGCCGTGGCACCTCCTGCTATATGGGCGGGAAACCCTGCTATGTCATGCAGCCAGGTTAAGGTACCATTATCGTTAAACCCACCATAGATATTGACGCCGTTTTTAAGATCTATACTGCCAGAATAGTTTCCTCCGGATACGTATACGTCCGCGCCCAGACTGGCAGCTTCATTTACGGCGGCCTGTATGGTGGCAAACGGATTGATCCGGCTTCCGGCATCGGGATAGAGGTCGCTACCCGCTTTACTTACAAATAACGCCTTATCCTTGTCTCGCAGAACGGTGACTGCTACCGTATCAAGGTCGTCTTCCACCCCGTTATCGACCATGAGTTCAAATTCCAGGGTGCTGACCGTGTCCGGAACAATGAAACTCGGTTTATCGATCGATGTAGAACTGGTCCATATAACCGCCGGAGCGGGATGACGAAGGATCTGTCTCCACTCGTAGGTAATAGTGAGGGAGTTTGGATCGAAACTGCCGCCGCCATCCAGGTTCACAGGCGAGTTAAAACTTGCATCCTGGTCCACTCCCGCGTCAGCCACAAGGTTTTCACCCGGGAAGATAGTTCTGAACGTAGAGGAAAACTTGTTCTCCATTTCGTTGCCGGCCAGATCGCATACTCCGGTCGCTATGGTTACGGTGTACCAGGTGTTATAATTCAGAGGAGAGTCCGGAGTGAAAATGGCCGTACAGGTATCACAACTCACCGTGCCGCTTATCCCGTTTATAGTAAATGTGTTCAGGCAGACACTCGAACTTTCCATGGATTCGGAAAAAGTCACGGTTATCGAGGTACTCAGGGGAATATTCGTGCTTGAATTCTCCGGGACGATAGAGATTACAGTAGGGGGGGAAGTATCCCCGGCCGGACCGCTGGGACTACTCTTCTTATCGGAACAGGAGGAGAAAAACAATAATAACAGCATCATCGCAAAGAATGGGACCATCCGGTACCTGCTCCGGATCGATGCCAAGGTCCTGCAGGAATTTATGCCGGTAATCACTAACATAACGGTCCTCCCTGGAGCAAAATCTCAAGTCGGGGGATCGTTGTTCAACGCCAATCAGCTGGTCAGCCATAAGAACCCGCACGACAACTCCGGTCATTATGCCTAAATTAATTAGCTTATTGTCCAGTTGCATGTCTTATCTCTTAGGTTTTTGCAGTATACCACACCTGGCTTTCATGTCAATAGCAAACCGAATAAATATGTGAATAAATATGGTGCTTGTTACCTATCAGCAGATTCCGTGTTTCGTAGTCATCGGCGCCCCGACCCGGCCTTCCCTTTTTACTCAAAAGAGACACGTACTAGCGAAGCAAAATCATCTTCCTCGATCGCAGGCCGTCCTCGGACTTTATCACGGCGAAAT